>JAISMO010000039.1 GCA_031276675.1 Tannerella sp. | reverse complement strand
ACCATTTGCGTTTGAGAGGCTTCGATGGCTTGGCGCATGGTTGCGTTGGAACTGAATTTTCCCGTACCCAGAAACAGGCGGGAGGTAAATTCTTTTCCGGCTATAATTAAATTCTTCATACTTCTATATTATATGACTGTTAAAAAAATACACAGTTTTCGGTTCACGGCTGTTGATTAGGCCGACCATTCTTTCGGTTTCCTCGACCGGATTTTGCGCCCGCAGGATGGCCGACGACAGGGCAATGCCCGACAGACCGGCATCCAGGATGCCCGGAATATCGTCCGGCTCAATCCCCCCGATGGCGAATACCGGCAGACGGATGCCTGCCTCCCTGCACTGCCGCATGATTTGGCGGTAGCCCGACAGCCCGATAACGGGACTCAGGTTCTTTTTGGTCGTCGTGAAGCGGAAAGGTCCCAGACCGATATAGTCGGCGCCTGCACCGTTCAGCCGCCGGATGTCTTCGAAGGTATTGGCCGTTCCGCCGATGATAAAGTCTCCGCCCAACATCCGGCGGGCTTCCCCCGGCGGCATATCCGTTTTTCCCAGGTGTACACCTCTGGCGCGGATGTTGCGGCAGACCTCCACATGGTCGTTGATGTACAGTTCCGCGCCGAAGGGTTCGCACAGTTGCATCGCCCGGACAGCCGTTTTTTCCACTTCGGCCGGCGAAGCGTCCTTCATCCGCAGCTGAATCCGGCGGCAACCGCCTTCGAGGGCCATGGCCACCGATTGCAGGTAATCATACCGTTCCGTCCGGTGCGTGATAAACAGCAGACCGCCGGCCGTCCGGAAACGGAGGCGGTCGAACCGTCCGGTCAGCGCCTGCATGTCCTTGTCTTTCGGGAAGTCGCCCCACAAAGCGCCTAAAACGGCCACGCCTCCGAAGCCGCAGGCGGCGGCAAGCGGAAGGGTTGCCGGGGAAATTCCGCCCAGGGCAATCACTTTCCGGTTTATCCGTCCCGCGGCCCTGGCCGCCTGCAGCGCTTCAGGGCTGAAGGCGTGACGGTAGCCCGCTTTGGAGATGCTGTCGAACACCGGACTCAGGAAAACATAGTCATACTCGCCGACCGTTTTCAGTTCCTCCAGCGAATGGCAGGAACGGCTTACGGACAGTCCCTCCCGTGCCGGAGGAACGGGATTGCGCCGGTTCAGGTGCACGCCTTTCAGACGGAAGGTATCCAGGAGTGAAAACCGGTCGTGGAGCACAATCCGTTCGTGAAAACGTTCGTCGATTTGTGACAGGAGCGTATGCAGTTCTTTTTCCGAAGCCTGTGGCTTTCGCAGATGCAGCAGGCTCATCCCCCGACCGAACAGGCGGTTCAGCGCAGCCGCCTCGCCGTCAAAAACGGTTTCGCAGCTGATGACGGTCAGCGCCGGGCAACGGTCATGCGCCATTTCCGGTACGCCATTCATGCCCGTGCCTTTCATCCTCCCGAAACGGCATGTATCAGTATCAACTCCAGCCGGTCGGACAGTATCGTGTCCTTCCAGCGGTCTTTGGGCACTACTTCGCTGTGAATCGCCACGGCAATGCCCTGCGGCTGGAGGCCGAGGCGCGCGATAAAGGCGGCAAGGGAGGTACCTTCGGCCACTTCGTGCGGCTTATCGTTCAGTATGATCGTCATATTCGATGGGTGTTAATATTTTCGGTGCAAAGAAATGATTTACCGGGCCGTTGCCTTTGCCTGTGCGTATGCCGCTTCCCTGCCGGATGGCCGAAGTAATATACGTTTTGGCCGAACCGACAGCCGTTTCCAGGTCCATTCCCAGGGCACAGCAGGCGGCAATGGCCGAGGAAAAGCTACAGCCCGTCCCGTGCAGATTGACCGTCGGGATGCGGGGCGAAGCGAAGGAGACGGGCTTCCGGTCCTGCCGGAAGAGCCGGTCTGCCGAAACCTCCGACGCGAGGTGTCCGCCCTTGATCAGGACGGCGCGGCAGCCTTGCCCGAGCAGCACTTCCGCAGCCCGGAGAAAGTCGTCTTCCGTCCGGATGGATACGCCCGATAGCGCTTCCGCTTCGGGCACATTGGGCGTAAGGAGCGTGATGCGCGGATAGAGCATTTCCCTGAAAGCGCCTGCAACGGACGCCGCGGCCAGACGGGCGCCGCCTGTTGCGACCATCACCGGGTCGGCGATTACCCGGGCCGGACGGTAACGGTCGATAAGGGAAGCCACCGTATCCACGATGTCGGGTGTAGGGAGCATCCCGGTCTTGACGGCATCTATCGCCAGGTCGTCGAAAACGGCTTCCGCCTGCCGGCGGACGAACTCGGGGGACAGGATGTTCACCTCCCGCACCTCCGTCGTATTTTGCGCCGTGAGGGCGGTAATAACCGACGCCCCGAACACGCCAAGGGCGGAAAAAGTCTTGAGGTCGGCCTGAATGCCTGCGCATCCGCCGCTGTCGGAACCCGCCACGGTCAGTGCGGCCGGATATCTTTTCTGTTGGCTCATAAAGGAAAGTTTCTCTGTTTTACGCAATGCAATCAAGGATTTATCGGGAAAGGGGAAAGATTTCGTTCATCATTCCTACGGCGGCATTATCCGCGTCAGGTAAATAAGGGTGTAATCTCAGCCTTCCGGCACCCCTTGACTGTATCGGGAGCAAAGGTACATATTTTTTCTTTCCCGAAACGGTCGGACGCTTTTTCCCGGGTGAGATTCAAACGGTCGCAGTCCCGTTTTTATGATGGGCGCCTTTCCGTCGCTTTGCCTGACGCTTCACTCCCGTCGCTTCACGCTACGGACAGGCGGAAACAGGTGTATTTTTGATTTTATGCTTCATACCTGCGGCAGAATCATGTTTCCGAGTATTTTTGCGGTTCTGCCGCTGGTACGAAGCATGAAAACAGTCGTTTTTGCGGTTCTGCCGCTGGTACAAAGCATGAAAACAGTCGTTTTTACGGTTCTGCCGCTGGTACGAAGCATGAAAACAATTGTTTTTATGGTTCTGCCGCTGGTACGAAGCATGAAATCGTTTCTTTTGGCGGTTGTGTCCATGAACGGGAGCATGAATTCGTCTTTTTTTATGGAACTGCCGCCCGGCAGAACCATGAATTCGTCCGTTTTTGCGGAAAGGGCTTCCTGCCAAATCAAAAACGGAAAGATTTTCTCTTACGGACGGTCAAAAGTGATGTGCAGCATAACCAGTTCGGAGCAGGTGCCTGTCCGGTAGGGAGCGCCGGCGTAGCCGATGCCGGAAGACACGTAAAATTGCGCATGGCCTTTCCGCCAATATCCGTAAACACATTCATACACCAGCCGCAACGGCAGCCGGTACGGCCATAGCTGCCCGTTATGCGTATGTCCGTGAAGCCCCAGATCCGCATGATTCATCATGATTTCGTTGAGGCTCACGGGCTGGTGATCCAGCACAAGAACCGGTTTGGAAAGGTCCAGCTCTTTCATTAACGTGTGCAGGGCGGCACGTTTGGGATTGATGGCGTCGTCCCGACCCACCAAATAGAAAGTGGAATCCGGCATCACTACCGAATCGACCAGCAGCACGCCACCGGTCTTTTCCATCCACCGCCGTTTGGCATGTCTGTTTGCGCGATATTCGTGATTGCCGAGGATCAGGTAGACGCCCAAAGGAGCGGTTAACTGTTGAAGATCCTCTTCGAGATGCAGCTGTTCCGCGATCAGCGATTCATAATCAATGAGGTCGCCGCCCAGGAGAATCAGGTCGGGACGCTGGGCGTTGCAAAGCGAAACCATACGCTGTGCCTGTTTTTTGCCGGAGAACTCGCCGAAGTGCATGTCGCACATCAGGGCCACCCTCATGCTGTCCCTGCCCTCCACCGCTTTGGGGATATGGAGGTAAACATGTGTCACGACCGGACAGACTGCCCGACGGTGGGCATCAATCATCAGAACAGTTACGCCGGCAACCAGGCAAAGGAAAAAACACCGTTTAATCCTTTGCCGGTGTGTGCGGACGGTTTGCGGACACCATTTCCACCACCGGTCGGTCAGCATGATCACTTCCGCCGGCAAAAGGCCCATCACCAGATACATCGAAGCGATATACCAGGTGATACAAACATACAGTATCGGAATCAGCAGGCTGTCCGGAAGCAGGTTGTGGAAAAAATAACCGGCAAAGTAGAGCGTCCATTCCACAACGAAAAGCAGGACAAACGGCATCCGCCACTTTCTTTCGGGGGGAAGCGCCTGCCGTCCCCGCCACAGGAGATACCCGTTTAGCAGGATCTGTCCGAAAACGGCTTGAAGGAATACTTTCATGGATGCCGGAAAGAAAGATTGAAGACGACCATTTCGCTTCGGGTACCGATGCGGAACGGCGGTCCCCAGAGCGCCAGGCCGGAAGAAACATAAATGTTTGTATTTCCACGCTTCTCATATCCGTAAGCAATCTCAAAGAGGCGGTTCGTCAGCAGATTCATCGGCCACACCTGCCCGTGGTGCGTGTGACCGCAAAACAGCAGGTCGGCGTCGGCATCGACCGCCTGCGCCGGCTCCACGGGCTGATGGTCGAGCACAATGACGGGCGAGGCCGCGTCAATGTCGCCGACCAGTTGTGAAAGCGGTTTGCGGAGACGGTTGCTGCGGTCGTCCCGTCCGACGATCCGGATGCCGTTGGGAAGCGTCACGACCGAATCCCGCAGCAGACGGATCGGCGTCCGGCGCAGAAAGGCCGCGCAATCCGCCATGCCGCTAATGTATTCATGATTTCCCGGAACCATGTAAATGCCCAGCTTTGCGCGCAGCTGCGACAGCGTCGACTCCATGCGGCGTTCCCGCACCGGAACGATACTGTTGTCGATCAGGTCGCCGCCGATCAAAATCAGGTCCGGCTGCTGTCCGTTGATCATGCGGACATATTTTTCCAGTTGACCGCGAGCCGTACCCATTCCCAGATGGAGGTCGCTTACGGCCACAATTCTGCATGTATCGTCGGCGCCGGTTACGGGTTTGTTCACAGTCAGGTTGAGCACCTGCACCGAAGGGCGCTGATAATGAAGAAAACCGTAAATCAGCAGACAGGCGGTCAACGTCAGTGCGCAGAAGAAACCGTATTGAAACGAATGACAGAGCAGCCGGAAAAGATCGCAGCACAACAGAAACAGAACCATGTACAGGGTGAAAACCAGCCAGCCGGTAGCGTACTGGAACAGGAAATGCGCCCACGGGGAGGCGGACATTCTGGAATTGCGGAGGACAAATATTAAAAGGATAGCCAGCGCGCTTATCCCTGCAAGTCCTCCGAATCCCCACTTGACAACCGGCGGAAAATGCCTGAGCGCCTGCCATCCGCGCAGGCAAATGTAACCGTTGCCGCCCAGCCAGGCGACTAACGTCAAGATAATGAAAACAACCATGAATAAAAGCGGATTCGGCAGCTTCGGATTCGTCCGGAGCGCCGAACCGTACCCGTTTATTTTTTAGGATAACCTACCGGATTATTCATGATCGGGAGTTGACTGTCGTTTAACTTCAGCACTTTCCGAAGCTCATCCTGATCCATTGAAGCACGCGGAACGGTGGAAAGTCCGACGGCCGCGCAAAAGAGATTGATGTTTTGCGTGACAATCCCCGCATCTACTGCTCCTATAATCCTGGTATGCTCGGCTTTCGAGTCGCCCAGCTTGTCCAGACTGGCGACCATGACGAAACATACCGGCGCCGTTTTGGCAAAATGCTGGCTGCCGGCCACAGCTGCCCGGTAATCGCCCTTGGCCACAGGTTTCAGTGAATGAGCCTGCGCATCATACAGGTAGGCGCCGTCCGCCCGAATCGCATAGACGTCAATCTCCTGCCTGTTCATGGCCGACGGCGCTGTACGTTTCCCGTCCGGACGGTTGACGCCGTTTGCCGCCCATAGCAAATCGGATAAATCCTGCAAGCTAAGTTCCTGCGGACTGTATTCCCGGTCGGAATGTCGATCCGAAAGCGCTTTCATCACGGCGGTGCCGCGCGTTTTATTCGGATCCTTCAACTTGATTTCCTGCAACTCCTGTGCAGACATGCCCACTGCCGCAAAACAGCACAGCAATACCATAATCATTCTCTTCTTTTCCATATGCAATAAGTAATTATACCCGCAAAAATAGGAAAATTCCGGCAGACAAACGTCTTTTGGTTCGTTTGATGTATTAAAAAGACGTAAGAGAAACGCTATCCCAAAATAATATGGTAATTTAGGGGCCAAAATAGATTATCCTGCTGAAACAGGATGACAGTCTATGCAATGTTTTTGTCTATAAAATAAAGTATATCAATGAGAACAAACAGATTTCAAGGTGAATGGCCGAAGATCGGCATTCGCCCGGTGATTGACGGCCGGATGGGTGGCATACGCGAATCGCTGGAAGAACAGACCGTGAACATGGCCGAAAATGTAGTATCCCTGCTGACTTCTACACTGAAATATCCCGATGGAACACCGGTACAGTGCGTGATTGCCGACTCCACCATCGGGCGCGTGTCCGAGAGTGCAGCCTGTGCGGAAAAATTCAGGAAAGAAGGTGTCGGCGTGACCCTCACGGTGACGCCCTGCTGGTGTTACGGCAGCGAAACGATGGATATGGATCCGCACACTGTAAAGGCCGTCTGGGGTTTCAACGGGACGGAACGGCCGGGCGCCGTTTACCTGGCTGCCGTACTGGCTGCACATGCCCAGAAGGGATTGCCGGCATTCGGCATTTATGGACACGACGTGCAGGATGCCGGCACGAAGGATATCCCGACCGACGTGTCGGAAAAACTCCTGCGTTTTGCACGTGCGGCGCTGGCTGTGGCCATCATGCGCGGCAAATCGTATCTCTCCATCGGCGCCGTCTGCATGGGGATTGCCGGCTCGATTGTCAACACCGATTTCTTTGAGGAATATTTGGGTATGCGCTGCGAAGGAATTGACGAGGTGGAAATCATTCGCCGCATGAACGAAGGTATCTATGACAGCGAAGAGTATGCCAAAGCGCTCGAATGGGTGAAAAAGAGCTGCCGGCAGGGGGAAGATACGATTAACAGAAAAGACCTGGTCAAAAACCCGGAAGAGCAGCAGGCCGACTGGGAGTTTGTCGTGAAAATGACGCTTATCGTACGCGACCTGATGATTGGCAACCCGAAACTGAAGGAAATGGGATTCGGTGAAGAATCGCTGGGACATAATGCCCTTGCCGCCGGTTTTCAGGGACAGCGCCAGTGGACGGATCATTTCCCGAACGGCGACTTTACCGAAGCCATTCTGAACTCGTCGTTCGACTGGAACGGCATCCGTGAAGCATTCGTACTGGCTACAGAGAACGATGCACTCAACGGAACGGCGATGCTTTTTGGTCATTTGCTCACGCATACGGCGCAGGTTTTTGCCGACGTGCGAACCTACTGGAGTCCTGAATCCGTAGAGCGCGTGACGGGGAAAAAACTGACCGGGCAGGCAGCCAACGGCATCATCCACCTGATCAACTCCGGTGCGGCGTCGCTTGACGGCTCCGGGCGGCAGAGCGACAAGGACGGCCGTCCGGTCATGAAACCTTTCCGGGAAATTACCGGCGCCGAGGCGCAGGCGTGTCTGGACGCCACGACATGGATGCCTGCCAACCGCGAATATTTTCGGGGCGGAGGTTTTTCGTCCAAATTCCTGTCGAAGGGAGGAATGCCCTGTACAATGATACGCCTGAACCTGATAAAAGGACTGGGTCCGGTGTTGCAACTGGCCGAGGGCTGGACGGTCGATATCGATCCCGAAATACACAGAATATTGGATGAACGTACGGACAAAGGCTGGCCGACCACCTGGTTTGCGCCGCGCTTAGCCGACAACGACACCTTCAAGGACGTGTATTCGGTCATGAACAACTGGGGTGCGAATCATGGCGCCGTCAGTTTCGGACATATCGGCGCCGATTTGATCACACTGGCTTCCATGTTGCGCATTCCGGTATGTATGCACAATGTCGACGGGAAAGACATTTTCCGGCCGGCCGCGTGGAACGCTTTCGGTATGGACAGGGAAGGTGCGGACTACAGAGCTTGTCAGACTTACGGGCCTCTGTATAAGTAAAAAAACGGATTCACTCCCTGTCTCCCTGTGAGAGGGGATGAGGGGACAAGCCCCGGTTTCGCTCCGAGTGAAACCGGGGCTGTTTTATTGAATAGGGACCGTTATTTTACGTGAGTTCGACCCGAGCGATCTGCTGCAAAGTGGAACCGGTAACTTCCACGATGCGGAACTGGTAAGCTCCGGTATGCGGAACCGGTAAGCTCCGGCACGTGGAACTGGTAAGCTCCGGTATGCGGAACCGGTAAGCTCTGGTATGTGGAACTGTAAAGCACACATAAATGGATTTTTGATTTATACATATGGAGTATCAAACGCCTTCAGGTTCCTGAGATGTTTGAGTTTGTGTCCGCAAGAGATACGGTTTTCAGTTCGTACTTATTTGACTTTTAGGATATAAAGATACGAATATCTTATTTGCCTTTTTCTTGCGTCGAACTCACGTTATTTTGAAAGACTGATTTCGTACAGAGGCAGACGGTCGCAGGCGTTCGGCGGGCGGATACGCAGGAAATGAGTAACCGTAGGCGCTACTTCGGTTGCCTTGACCTCGCGGTAAATATGTTGCGGCCTGATGCCGTAGCCCATAAAAATCAAAGGCGTCTGCACGGCGTTGTTTCGCATAAGCTTTACTTTTTCACCGGGCAATTCGTTGTTGACGGCCCATCCCGGTTTCAGGCTGATGATCAGGTCGCCGCGCCTTGCATGGAAGGTGCCGTTGTGGAACCCGGACATTTCTTCGTTCCAGATGCCCATGCGCAACGTCATATCCGTTGTCACACGTGCCACACCGCTGAACTCGGAGACGAAATCGGCTGCCTTGTTCTGAAATTCGACCAAATCCAGTCCGGCCTCTTCAATCACCTTGTGACCGAGATAAATCTGGTTGTTATAAAATCCACTTACCCAGGTTTTCTGTCCGTAAATCGCCATCAGATACATATTCAGTAACGCAGTACAGCGTTTGGGATGAAACTCCCCGCCGGGCATCCCTTCGGCAGGCTCCTCTTCGCTCTTGAAATAACCGGTGCCGGTGAACACAATCAGCGTGTTCTTCAGTCCGACCTTTTTGTCAATCAGATTCAGCAACTCTGCAATATCCCTGTCTAACTGATAATACGTGTCCTGAATTTCATACGTATACTCTTTGGCCCTGTTTCCGAAATAATTACCGGCATAAAAGGTGATGGCCAGGTAGTCGGGGTCGGGGCGCATTCCGAAACCGGCATACTCAAAGAACTGGGTAACCAGCCGGTTGACTTCCCTGTTTCCGAAGGGAGAGGTTTTGAGTCTGGGATAGCAGTCAACGGTTTTTGACTTGAAGATATGGTTGAACGCCACGCTTTCCTGTACGTAGGGCAGCGCCTTGTACTGCTCCAGCGGAAGAGACGGGCGCCACGCCATGTCGTCCGTTCGCACCGGCAGCGACTCGGGACTGTTGTTGTATCGCTCCACATACCACGGGACGTTTCTGTAATACGTGGTGGTTGCCCATTTGCCGTTCAGGTTGTCAATCCAGAAAACGCCGTTGGCTGCATGTCCGGACGAAAGGATGGCGCTTTCCGCATCGGGCGCGATGGCATAGACTTCGCTCCGTCCTTTGGAAGCAATTTTCAGTTCGTCGGCAACGGTGGCGGCCAGCAGGTTTCGGGGCGAATAATGGTCGTGCGTAAAGTTTCCCAAATATTCGGAATCGAAAAGCGCCGGGACTTCTTTCAGGCGTTCGAAATCGTAATACGTATTGCCTGTGATTCCATGATCGCAGGGATTGGTTCCGGTGAACAGCGTAGCAAATGCACTGGCCTGATCGACATTGGGAAATTCAAACCGGAGGTTGTGATAGACGGCGCCTTCGTTCATCAGGCGTTTAAAGCCGTGTTCGCCGAAAGTAGGGAGGAAATATTCGACATAATCTCCGCGCAGTTGATCTACAGTGATGTAAACTACCAGCTTGGGCGTGTTTTGCTGTGCCTGTATCCGGCAGACTGCCAGTAGGGCAACAAGTGAAAATATCCATTTTTTCATCCGAAGTTCCTTATTTTTGCGACAATACCGTATCCCGAACGCATCAGCAAACTTGCCGCCAGCGGGATAAAGGCCATGTTCAGGTGTTGCAGAAGGAAAAACCAGGCGCAACACGTTGACAAAAGCGCTGCAAAGTTAATGAAATGGTAGTAACAGGCGGCTTTCTTAAGTTTTTTTACGGCAAACAGAACGACACCCGCCAGGTGGAACGGATGCAGCCAGCCGATGGAAAGGTTTGGCCATATACTAGGATGTTCCGAAACGAAACAGAGGAAAAAGAGGACGCAGCCCGTCATGCCGGCACAGAAAAAAAGAAGGCAGTCAAATGCACTGAAGCAACGCTTTTTTCGCCATCCGTACAGGGTCGCGGACAGGGTAAGGAGAAAAATCGCCAGACTGCATGCCAGCGGAGTGAAAAGGTTTTTTTCCGTTTCATCGTCCGGGACAGCCTCGACAAGGATTTGTTCCGCAGATACCAGCGGAACGCGCCCGCCATCCGGTCGCAGCACCTCGGCGCCGGCAAACGCTTTCCTTACGTTTTCAGGCAGGAAAAAAGATTCGCGAAACGTCGCCGGTCGGTCGGTCGGAAGACCCAGTACCAGATCACAGCCAAAGGTCAGCCACGGATGATTGCGCGTGCAACGGTTAATCATCTCCCGGAAAGAGACGGAAGGCGTTTCCTGAAACTGAATTTTACCGTTTAAACATCGTTCGAGTATCGCAACGGGACGGGTCGAACAATTGTCGTAAAAGAAGTTGTAGCGGTAGACCCGGTTCGCCGGTTCGGCATTGAGGAGCAGCGCCTGCCAGAAGGTTTCCTTCTCGTGCTGCGTCAGGTTCAGCGTCTGTTCGCAGACTTCGCTTCCGCGCATGATATAATCCATCAGGAAATCATCGTACTTGTAATACATCAGCATGTAATCCGTTTCACCTCTGGCAAAGCGATAGATAAAGTTCGGTCCGGCAAAGTCGAAGATGCCGTAGTTAAAGACTATATCAATGTTATTTCTGCGAACGGAATCGGCCACGATCTGTCCGCACACCCGCACGGCGGTATGTCCGTATAATGTATAAACCGCCTTGTTGTCGGGCGAACAGGTCAGCAAACTGATCTGCGTCTGTTCGCTCAACACGGGCTGTGCATCCAGCTGCACGCACAGGCAGAGGAACAGACACGTCAGAATGTGTATTTTGAGCAGGCGGGTTGCCATTATTTCAGTCCCGTCGCTTCCAGCCACATGTCGGCCATCAACTGTCGGCCGGGCAGGTCGGGATGAACACCGTCGGCCGACCAGTAGCGTGCCGGCGCCAGTTGCATGGCTGCATCAAATCCCGACTGGAACGGAACAAATACGGTTTTGAACTCGTCGGCCAGTTTTTTGAGCGACGTGCGAAATTCGTCGAACACCGGAAACCATTTCGACTCGTCGATGGCCGATCCGCCCCGCAGGGCAAACGGTTCACACAAAACCAGCTGTACGTTCGGCAACTTGTCTTTTGTGTATTTCAGCAATGCGCGCAAATCCTTTTCATAGATTTCCGGCGTTCCCTTATAGCCTCCGGTCAGCGAATGCCAGAAGTCGTTTACCCCTATCAGGATACTTAATACATCCGGCATAAAGGCCAGCGCTTCCGCTTCCCACCGGTCGCGCAGCTGGAATACCTTGTTGCCGCTGATGCCGCGGTTGTAAATCTTCAACTGTTTGTCTGCATGTGTTTTCAGCAGTTGCGTAGCTGTAAACAGCGCATAGCCGCCGCCCAGCTGTTCGAACGTATTGCATACGTTGTTTTCCCTGTTCCGTCCGCAATCCGTAATGGAATCGCCCTGAAAAAGAATGACGCCCTCGCTCTTCAAACTGATTTTGGGAGCGTTCATGCCGTTTTGTCTGTTTACCACTGCCCTGGCCAGTTCCGGAAGCATCATCATACCCATTCCTGCCAAAGCGCCTTTTCTCAAAAAATCACGTCTTGTATTCATTGTTGTAAATCATTATTTGTTTTTCATCATTTGCGGGACAAATGTACATAAAATCTCCTGTATTATACCCGGACGAATAAAGTTAGTGGTTAGTGGTGCGAAACACGGCAAACAGGCGCCGCTTCGCACTACTATACTTCGTGCGGTACGGTTCGATAAAAGTTTCCGGGGAGACCCGGTTTGACTTTCCTGTCCCCCGGACGGAATCCGGAGCGGATTCTGACTTGCCGGGTTCCGGAAGGCCGACATGCCGTCCCCGACGGTATTTTTATCGGACAGCGCCATGCACAAAACCATGCCGCGCGAAGTATAACCACTAACCGTTAATCACTAATCACTGGATTTGCTACCAGTTTTCCATCATCGCGTCCATCCATACGGTACGCATGGAAAGGAAGATTTTGAGTTCCTGCACTTCGTTTTCCCATTTTTGAAGGATGGATTCCTGTATGATGGTTCCTGCAAACGTGTCGTCCCACCGTTCGTGATTGGCCAGCGCCGAACGTTGAATCTGCCGTGCCGTTTCATTGATGAACCGGTAGAGGAGCGGGAGATCGTCTGTTTTCATCTTTGTCCAGCATTTTTTGACCGCCTGCCGGAACCAGGGATCTTCGAGCATTTCGCCGTAATATTCGTAGGCGGTGACTTTATATTCCGGGCCTGTTTCCCCGGCGATGGCCCAGTGAGGATAGGCATAGCCGAAACTGCAGTCCAGATCCCAGACGGGAGAGCGACGAAGCAGGCCATCCGTGCTGTTTTCGACGAAGTAGTATCTGTTTGGGTCAATGGAGGCGATAAACTGGCTGACGGTATACCACCGGGCGAAGGATTCCACATCAATAAAGTTTCGATATCCGGTTTCGGGGCTGAAATCACGGCGTTTGAGTGCGGCCTCATACTGATTAATCAGATTCATAAAATACGCCGTATTTGCTTCCGTGGCCGGATCGGGTTCCTTAAAGGTATAGGGGTAGTTGTAGGAAGCCGAGACGGCATAAAAGGGTTCCTGTTCATAGAAATTGGGGTCAAATTCGCCGACAAATCCGCCGTCATCCACTTGGATGCGGTCCGGTGCAGCCTTCACATGTTCCCCAAAGAGATACTGTCCTTCATAGTTTCCGTTGAGGAAGACGTCCACGTATTGCATTCGCGGAGTCCAGGGCATCCCCGTGAGCCGGCTCAACTCGAAGCCGGCAGCTGTCCGCAACAGCGACTTGTCGGAATAGTTGGCCAGCAACACCCAGTCTTTATCTGCCGGCATACCGAGCATGGCGGTCTTTTTGTCGAGTTTGATACGATAGGGTTTTTTGGGGAAGAAGGTCCAGGTTGAATTGCCGCGTCCCCGGATGCGCATGGTTCCCTCGCAGTCATTTCCGTTCAGCGTGTTGGTGATGGAGATGGTAGCCTCCACATACTCTTCGGTCGAGAGGATGGGTTGATGACCGGTGTTGATATGAACAATCGGCAGACCGTTGAAGGCATACACTTTGACGGTGTATTTTTTTGTTTTGCCCGATGCGCTGTGCACGGTGTAAACGACTGGAGAGGACAGGTCCACGCGCGTGACGCCGCTTTCCTGTACCTGACTGCCGATTTGCACGGTGTTGCCTTCAAACGTGAATACGGGCGTCAGCTGCCTGTCGGCCATGATATAGGGAACCAGCGCATGGATCACGGAGTCGCCGATTTCACATGCCACATCGTAAAGGAGCGCCAGCGGATTGTCCGAAACCCGGAAGGCAAACGACAGCATACGCGGCCCGTCTTTGTGCTTCGGTATCCGGATCGTGGTTGACGGCGCGTCGGCAAGCGTCATCTCCACATAATCGGAATGGGTAATGTCTATTCTGCGAAACATCAGTTCGCCGGAGGCCTGCACGCCGGTCGAAGTCCATGTGACGCCTTCGTCGACAGAGGTTTCCCATTCATAGGAGGTCGGGTTGATGCGCATCTGCGGCGTGATGCCGGAGACACGGAGATAACCCTCCGCGCCGTCCGGAATGCGTTCGCCGCCAAGCGTCCAGTACCACACCCCTTCGGTCTGTTTGACGCCGATCTGCGGTGCAGCCTCTCCGGTGGCGCCATGATGTATGACAACCGGTTCATGGTGAACAAAGGTCATCGTATACCCCGAACCGTCGGGGAGCGGCGTCACCGATTTCACATAATCCCGAGCCTGCAACACGCCGATAATTCCCTGGATGGCCGCAATGTCGCCGTTGGCCGTCTGCTGCCATGCTTCGAGGGTGGCCACACGTTCTTTCAGCTTCTCCACCTCGTCCGAAAGATCTTCGGTACAGGCACATAATACAACACATGCCGCCACGGACATGCCGCACAGGAAGCGAACCACCGGCCGCTTCAGCGCTGTTAAATCGGACAGATTGACTGTTTTCATCTTATTGACTGTTTATTCGTAATTTGTAATTCATATTTTAGCTTCTGCTCTTCAAAAATATACTGTTTTACCGGAAACCGTCCGGCGGTCTTTGTTATTTGCCCGGCATGTCGGGGATAGGCTCCGGATAGGAGGCATCAGCTTGAACACGCCGGATTTTCAGGGGACAAATGTATGAAAAAGTTTGCAGGCGGTATGGATGCGGGCAGGAGAAAACCGACTTTTTGCCCTCAGCGCACCGGGAACGGCCGGACGGATGCTCGGAAAACGGCTGAACAGGCGCTGCATTTTCAGGACGGACAGGACTTTATTCACCGCACGGCATCCTGTATTTTTCAGCGGCACGGGCGCTTGAAAACAAGCTGTCCGTCCACCGGTAGGCCGTCTGCCGGCATGTTTCCGGAAAATCGTGTACCGTATCGGGATAACAGACGCGAAGCTGATTTTCCGCCTTCAGGAACCGGTAAACCTCTGCAGCTTTGCGGATGCCCGTTCTTACACCTTCCACATCGAAATTGTCGTCGCGCAGGGGCGAGAAGGAATACACCGCCCGCGGCGCAATCAGCGCGATGAGGTCGTGGAAATTGAACGGCACGCTCTCCAGCCCGTATACATCGCGCAGCAGGGGCATGTACTTGTCCTGCGCCCAGGGGCCTAACCGTCCGCCATAGCGTTTCGAGGCTTCTTCGCCGATATGGTAGTATTCAAAATCCGTCCATCCGCAACTGGTTACGACCGCTTTCAGGCGCGTATCAAAGGCGGCGGCAAACAGGGCATTGTGACCGCCCAGCGAATGGCCGATGACGCCGATGCGATCCGCGTCCACGCACTCCATCGACTCCAGCAGATCCACGCAGCGGATGTGATCGAAGAGGCCCTTCAGCGTGCCCGACGCATAACGGCTGTTCAGGAAATCATAGGCGCTCAGGTCGCCGAAGCCCGGATAATCGGGTGCAATGACCACGTATCCGCGCAGGGCTAATTCCTTTGCGTAAGGACGCTCACAGTCGACGATCTGCTTGCCGGAGGCGCCCGTCGGATGCAGGGCCAGCATGGCAGGATGCCTGCGGGAGGCGCCGTCCGAAACCGGCACGTACAGCAGGGCGGGCAATGCCTCGCCTTCGGCCACCGTAAAGCGGAGGGTGTAACGGGTGTATGCCGTTTCATGCACGCTGTCGAGGTACTGTATGTCGAACGGCGGCAGGCCGGAGCGCGAAGGCAGTACGCCCGTCAAGGCCTGCACACTGTCCAGGAGTTCTCCACGCCTGATTTCCCAGTCCTGCAAGGTACGAACGGGTTTGCGTCGACCGTCGGCCGGGTCAACATACGACAGCAAACCCTCAGCCACCGGTCGGGCACACAGGGTCAGCCCTGTTATTGCAAATAAGCAAATCCAACTTTTCATTTTTTCCGAATTTTTTTATCGACAGTCACCGGGTTACATCCGGTACTGTTACAATGAGGCCGTAAATATACGCTGTTTGAGGTTGACCGATTTCATTGATTTGCGAAAATTAATCCTCAAAATACGTTTCCGTGTGTCCCGCGTTAAAATGATTTCCGCTTTTTCACCGACCAGCCGAAGCGCCCGATCAGTTCGCCCAGACCGTAATAATTGCCGTGTACGTAGGCCAGCAGTCCGGCGCGTTGCATGTCGAAGGCGCCGCTTTGGGGGTCAAGGTATTTCTCGTCGGCCTTCACGTTCACAACTTCGGAGATAAACATGTCATGACTGCCCAGCGTCAGCACTTCCCTGACACGGCACTCGATACACAGCGGCGATTCCTCAATCAGCGGCGCACGGACAACGGATGCGCGTCCCGGCGTCAGGCGCATTTCCTCAAATTTGCGGTGATCCTTTCCAGATACGACGCCGCACCAGTCCGTCGCATAAGCCATCTCTACGGAAGTGAGGTTGATCACAAACTCCATTTCTTTCCGCAGAATGGGATATGAGTGTCGCTCCGGACGTACCGAAATGTAACACATCGGCGGAAGGGTGCAGATCGTTCCCACCCAGCTTACGGTCAAAATATTGTATTCGGACGGCTCGCTGCCGCAACTGACCATCACCGCCGGCAGAGGGTAGATCATGGTTCCCGGTTTCCAGTCTTTTTTCATGGTTTGCTATTTAATCAATACGTCTTTCTTGTTGATTTTCCGTTCGCAGTAGTAACATTTCAGCGTCACCCGTTCGCGATCGATCACTTCAAAACGCGACTGCATCGGCTCGTTGTTGGAGATGCATTTGGGATTGTTGCACTTCACGATCCCCACCAGTTCGTTCGGCAGGCTGACGCGCTTCTTTTCCACTACCTCATAGTCGCGAATCACGTTCAACACCACATTGGGTGCCACCAGCGCGATCCGGTTGATTTCGTCTTCCACGAAAAACTTGTCGGCAATCTTGATCATTCCCTTATAGCCCATTTTCTTGCTTTGCAGATTGTTTCCAATGGTGATGGGGTTGTTTATCTTTTCCAGTTCAAGCAGGGAGGCGACTTTGAATAACTGTTCGGGCGGGATATGGTCAATGGCCGTTCCGTTTTCCAGCGCCGCTACCTGCAAGGCTTTTTTCTTTTCTTCAGACATGATGAATTACAGAATTACTTAATGAATACAGACGGGATTTTCGCGCGCCGGAGGGCCGCCGGCCCGATCGACTTTCAGCCCCAGCACGTCGCACAGAATGGCTTCGCGGGTGAACAGTCCGTTGCGTGCCTGTTCAAAATAGTAGGCTTTCGGATTGGCGTCCACGTCGCAGGCAATTTCGTTCACGCGCGGCAACGGATGCAGAACGCGAAGGTTCGGACGGCTGTTGAGCAGCATCCGGTTGTGCAGGATGTAGACGTTCTTTACCCGTTCGTATTCGACCAGGTCGGTAAAGCGTTCACGCTGCACGCGCGTCATGTAGAGGATATCCGTCCGGTTGATGATGTCTTCCGTGAAGGCGAGGTGTTCTTCATAGCGAATGCCTCGCAGTTCACAGAAACGTTTCTGTTCGTCGGGGGTTCGCAGTTCTTCCGGCGCGATGAAATGAAAGGTCGGGTTGAAATGCGACAGGCCGACGATGAGCGAATGCACCGTCCGTCCGTATTTCAGGTCGCCGACCATGGTGACCGTCAGGTTTTCCAGCCTCCCCTGCGTCTTGCGAATGGAGTAGAGGTCAAGCAGCGTCTGCGAGGGATGCTGGTTGGCGCCGTCGCCGGCATTGACAAGGGGGACGGACGAGATTTCCGCCGCATAACGCGCCGCACCTTCCAGATGATGACGCATGATGATTACATCTGCATAATTGCTGATCATCCGGATGGTATCCTTCAGCGTTTCGCCCTTGGAAGAACTCGTCGTGGAGGCGTCCTGAAAGCCGATCACGCGCCCGCCCAGCCGGTTGACGGCCGCCTCAAAACTCAACCGCGTACGCGTGGAGGGTTCAAAAAAGAGTGTTGCCACCACTTTTCCGTCCAGCATCTTCCGGTTCGGACAGGCTTCAAACCGGGCCGTACTGTCCAGTATACGCAGGATATCCTCCCGCGTATACTGATCTATTGAGACCAAACTGTTACATAACATGGCATGTTTCTTTTTCTATGCATAAACACATAAAAAAAAACGGAGACAGACTCCGTCATCTCCGTTCTTTCTTTCTATTCCAGGTAACCGGCCAGTGATTGAGGCAGGTAAAACGTGTTGTTGGCATCCACATACACAATGACGGACGACAGTTTTGCTTCTCCCCCGGCTTTTCCCCCGAACTTCACGATATTCGTATTTGGCGTGATGCTCAACTGTTTTTTCCGGTCTTTCCTGTTTTTCACGACGAGCGTCGGGCTGTCTTTGCCATCTGTCGACGCAACAATTTCATACGCATAATCCTTGAAGACGGTTGTATGGGGTGCGAAATTGGCGGCGGTCAGTTCGTCCAGCCGACCATGCAGACCCAGTGCAGCTGCCATGTAGTGATTCAGTTCGATGTTTGTATGCATACCTGTCGGCAGGGAACCTGCCGGATGACAGGCGGCCAGGAAGACTTCTTCGGCGGTATGTCCGCCGGTGGTAAAGCCGAAACAGGTCTTCGAGGTGATGAGTTTGGCCACAAAGCCGTTCAGCGAACTGCTGTAAAGCGAAGCCAGCGCGTTTTTGTCCGAACGTTCGGCTTCGGGGAGCGGGCTGTTTTTATAGCTTTTGCACTGATACAGGGTGTTCAGTTCCTCGTCGGTCAGTTCAAAACCGGCATACTCGCGGAAAATCTGCTGCACGGCCGACGCCGGTTCGCTGTTCAGTTTTCCGGCGAAGCCCTCGGCAGTCAGTTTCACCTTCGAAACGGCCTGCATAAGACCGTCTTTGGTCGTATGGCCGCAGGCATACGTGCCCAGGCTGAAGCCGCTGTTTCCGTGGTCGGGAACAATCACGATCGCCGTCTCGCCATTTTGACGGGCAAAGTCGAACGCAGCCTGACAGGCGCGGTCAAAAGCCAGAAATTCCGTAATCATCGCCGCCGGATCATTGGCATGTGCCGCCCAGTCCACCTTGCTGCCCTCCACCATCAGGAAGAAACCGTTTTCGTTTTTAGACAGTATTTCGATGGCTTTGCGCGTCATTTCTTCGATGGAAGGCTCTCCGGCCGTGTCCCGGTCGAGGTCATAGGCCATGTCTTTTTCGCCGTATAAAGCCCACAGCCTGTTACCGGTGTAGCTGCGCATCCCTTCCCGGTCATTCCTGTATATGCCATACCCGTTGGCTTTCAGGTAGAGTTCATCGGCTTCCGGGAGCAGGGAAGCGCCGCCGCCGATCACCACATCCAGCTCGTTATGCACCATTTGGGGAATGATCCAGTCATAGCGTCCGCGATTGTAGCTGTGTGCCGAACAGTCTGCCGGGGTGGCATGAGGGAACTCGCAGGTGCATACCAGCCCCGTGGCTTTCTGTTTCAGAAACTTTGCAGCTTCCAGAATGGTGGTCAACGGCTGATATGCCCTTGAGGGATCGGTCGGGTAGATGTCGTTTTCCGGGTCGCTTACCGGATAGGTGGCGACATATCCCGCCCGACTCGGGTAGCCGGTCATGTAGCAGGAGGTCGTTGGCGCCGAATCGCCGATCGGATCGTTCGACGAGTGGGTGCGTACCGTTCCGCACAGATAGGGATCGATGGCCAGTTTGGGCCTGTCCGGGTGCAGATACCACTGATACCAGCGTGCCGCCGAAACGGTGGCCAGCGAAGTTCCGTCGGGAATCATCAGGATCAGGTTTTTGACGGGCTTGACCTGTTCCGGTTCCAGTGCGCGCGCCGGCCCTGCGGCCAGCAGCGGCAGAAGTAAAAAAAGAATTTGCTTTTTCATCAGAATTCACATTAATATATAGGTATAATATTTTCAATATACAGGTATAATATCTTCTTCAAACAGGGTGATTTTTTCCAGGCCGGTTTCCGTCACCAGGAAACTGTTTTCTATCCCGACAGCTCCCACGCCGGGGATTACGAATTTCGGTTCCAGGGCCAGCATCATGTTCGGTTGCAGCACATCCTTCGATCGGGGCGTCAGCACCGGAAGTTCGTTGATCTGCAAACCTATTCCGTGTCCGACGAATTTCGCCTGCTGGCGGATGCCCATGAAACAGTCCGTCAATGCGGCCCGTTCGACTTCGGCCATCGCCATCGCATACAGGTCTGCACAGGGAATGCCCGGTCGCGCCGCCTGCACGATTTTTTCCTGAATCGCCAGCGAAACCCGGTGCGCCCGGCAGGCCTGTTCAGGCAGTTTACCCAGTGCAAACACGCGCGTCATATCCGTCAGATAGGCCGTGTAATTACCCACCATATCCACCATCACGGCCATGCCTTCTTTCAGCCGGGTGCCGTTGGCGCCGATCGGACAGAGAGGCGTCTGACCACTGCCGCCCAGCGCAAAGTCGTAGGGTGAAGGGGCTTCGGCATTGGTACCGGTCAGGATGCTTCCCATGAAAACGTTCATATTCGGCCCGAAGGCGTGCAGGATGCCGAGCGAACCGTTCAGGCGCATCCGGTATTCGATGGCCGCCTGCAATTCGACGTCCGTCATTCCCGCATGGAAGCAGGAGGGTATTTCGGAATAGGTTTTGGCATGTTGTTGTGCGGAGAGGCGGAAACGGTCAATTTCCCAGGGCGTTTTAATCATGCGCACCTGCCGCATCAGCGCTGTCGCATTGCCGATTTCCGGCGAGCCGAAGGTCGCCTGCAAACGGAGACCTTCATTCCAGGAAATCTCGTCCGTTTCGAGCAGCAGTTTCCGCGGAAGCGGCCGGCCCTGTGACGCAAAACCGTCGGCGATCTGTTCCGGTTTCCGGATAAACATTACGTGATCGTCGCTGAAATCGTTTGGCCGTTTCACGAAGAAAAACGGTTCGCCTTCGACCGGCAGGTAAAAATAACCTCCGAATACCCGGCCGGTCATGTAATACAGATTCACATCCACCGTCAGCAGACATCCTTCCACATCCATCTGCGACATGGCCTTCTGCACGCGCTTGCGTCTCATTAACAAGTCTTCCGACATTCCCATCTCTTTCTTTTGCTTTATTTACGACTTCCAAAGATAGTCTTTTTTTGCGAAACACGCCGGCTCACAGTCTCCGGGGGTGCCTTTCAGAGGGTTGTGTATCTCTGCTACCAGGGGGGGGCTGCCCACTCCTCCGGTCGCGGAACCCTTCAGCCACTTTCCTCCCGCTTTTCCTCCTGAAGCAGACGGCCAATTCACCTGTTACCAAAAGCGTGTGCCACTTCAATCAACGTTGCAATTCCTGTCATAATCAATAAAAACCGGGTCTGTTATATGCCTTTTATAGAGGTATCATTGTGATGCTTCAACCGGCTGAAAGCTGCAAGCTTCATCACCGGCGGTCGGCGACCGCCGGCATGGGAGTCGCTCCGCCACGGCTGCCTGAAAAGCATCAGGCTGTCAGGCAAAAAATCCGACAGTCATCATAAATAATGATGCACGCCCCTCATCGTCGCATAACAGCCCTCTTTCCGCTTCGCCTGCCGTAATCATCACCCGCCCGTTTGTTCTCAAGACTGCCATTTTGTTGCAAAAAGCGAGTCCGTTGTCAGTAAAAGCGAAGATTTTCATGCTCGGAGCAAGAAAATCCTCGCTCGGAACAAGGAATTTCTTGCTCGGAGCATAAAAATCCTCGCTCAGAACAAGAAAATTCTTGCTATTAGCAAGAAAATCCTCACTCCGAGCAAGAAATTTCTCGCTCGGAGCAAAGAAATCTTCACTCCGAGCAAGGATGACCTCGCCCTGAGCAAGAATTTATTCGTTCGTAACAGGAATATGATCAGAAAAAGCAGGAAAATCGTAAATTGAAGTGAGAATAATGTTGCCCGGAGAAAAAAGATTTGAGCCATGAAAGTAAAAATCCCCGCTCACGGCATCAATACTGATGTGAAGAGTGGGGATTTTGTCGATTCGAGCCGTTATGTTCGCTTGCTGTGCCGACTATACTTCGTGCTTATGCTTCATTCTTGGGAAACGGGCCTTAAGGTCTCTGTAAATCTCTTTGGCCCCGGGTATATTTTGCGCGGCGGCGGCTTTCGCGGCGTTGTAGAATATAAGCGCAGCCTGATATGCTTCGCTTCCGGCTACCATTACGGTGTCATCAATATTACCGAATAACTGTTTTGTAGAAATATGTACGGTGCGTAATCCGGTGGCGTCGGCCATATCCACATCAAAATTACTGATGTTGAAGTACGATGGACATAACTGCGGATAACGGTGAGCATATTCGAGCGCCTTTTCGACAAAACTGAGCGTCTTGTCGCCCATTTTCGGCAAATCGTGCCGCTCTTTCGGCGTGAGCGGCAACAGATAGGGGGCAAGCAGGCTGATAGCCGAGTCGATGTTGGCCTGTGCCTGCGCTAATACTTCCGGAGGAATCGGAACGACATGTTTTTCTTCCATGTTTACTTTTTTTTTGATGTAATTCAATCGAAATTGTCGGCGCAAAGATAGATAAAATATTCGAACCGCAATTTTTGTTGCATTTTTTCTGCGAAAATGCAATATGTTTAGTATAAAATTTAAACTGACCGCTTCCGCAGCATACAGACGGTGCAGATTTTAAAGATTTACGCAGACCGGAAGGTATAAATCGAAAAAATCTGTGCAAATCCGTTCAATCCGCGTCATCTGCGTGCCGATATGGAGTTGGGTTTCGGGCATGTGATTGAAT
>JAISMO010000009.1 GCA_031276675.1 Tannerella sp. | reverse complement strand
GCGGGTGGGATAATACATATATATAATGTATAACAGATGCGCCGCCGGCTTTTTCGCCTAAAGCCGTCGCCGTCGCGCGAAGTCTGCGCTCCGCGGCGTTGAAGCCCGGTTTAAATGTTGAATAATGTTGCGATGATGTGGGTGAAATAGTGGAAATCAGCAGAATCCGATCCCTTTTGGAGGGGTCGTAAACGGCCTGTCGGTCTTGGTTTGTCCTGCGATTTTGTACCATTGCAAATGCTTTTTGTTTGTTTAACCTGCTTAAAAAATAGTTTGGTTTGAATAACGCCATAAAAGTACGGCTTTATTTTTAATAACAGACAGGGTGACCCTGTTTTTTTCAGGGCCAACGCACGAAATGAAGGAACGGTCCGTCCGGTAAAGTCTTTTTCAAGCCGCAGCCCGGCAAAAATCCTGCGGAAAATTTTTCGAGATGCGCAGCCAAAGCCGGCTGATGAAAAAATCGCTGATTCATAGCTAATTACCTGAACCTGCCTGATGCTGCGTTCCGGGAGGCTGGCGGGCAAAGGGAGCGATAATTTTGCCGCGGGAATATACGCTTTGACCTTTTTTTCCGTTAATGTGGGGTATAAACCAAAGAATTATGAAGATGCGTGCGTGGGTTGCACTGTTGTTTTTATCCTTATCTGTGAATGGATTGGCTCAAAACGGACGGATCCGGATTTCTGGAAATGTGCGGGATGCCGACGGGAGTCCGCTGGATTTGGTGGCCGTTCAGGTGAAGCATACACTTATCGGGGCAATCACCAATGAAGAAGGCTTTTATGCTCTTTCGGTTGCGCCGGGCGATTCCATTACATTGTTATTCTCCTGTTTGGGATACAACAAAGCACAGCGAATCATTCCTCATGCCACGCGGGACCTGCGTGTGAATGTACAGATGAATTATGCGTCGATCGAATTGACCGAAGTGAGTGTGACGGCCACCCAAAGGCAGACGACTACCATGGAAACGATTGATGCCAACCGGCTGAAAATTCTGCCCGATCCCTCCGGCGGAAACATTGAAAGTTTGGTGGTGACTTATGCCGGCGTCTCGTCCGGAAATGAGTTGAGTTCACAATATTCGGTACGGGGCGGGAGTTACGACGAAAATATAGTATATGTAAACGGGATGGAAGTATTTCGTCCGCTGCTGATTCGTTCGGGTGAGCAGGAAGGCTTGAGTTTCATCAATCCGAATATGACGGAAGAGGTGCAGTTTTCGGCCGGAGGCTTTGAGGCGCGGTACGGCGATAAAATGAGTTCGGCCCTGGATATTAAATATAAGCAGCCCAAAGCGTTTGAAGCTTCGGCGTCGGCCAGTTTGATGGGTGCGAGCTTCTACGCCGGCAGTTCGACCGGAAAAGTCACACAAGTCTCCGGACTGCGTTATAAAACCGGACGTTCGTTGCTGGCAACGATGGATACCGATGCCGATTATGATCCAAATTTCGTGGATTTTCAGACCTATTGGACCTGTCGTTTGTCTTCCGCCTGGGAAATTAATTTTTTGGGGAATATGTCATTGAATAACTATAAGTTCGTTCCTCACCGGCGAGAGACCGTTTTCGGTACGCTTGACAATCCTCAGAAGTTTTATGTAGGATTTGATGGCATGGAGCGCGACAAGTTTCAGACCTTGTATGGCGCGTTCACCTTGAAACGTTTCTTGAGCAAGCAGTCTGAAATCGGCGTGCAGGTGTTCGGCTTTCACAGTCGGGAAGAAGAAAGCTACGACATTACAGGCGTTTACAGGATGGACATTGCCGCCGCCAACGATTCGGAGGATGCTTTGGAAATCCTGTCGCTGGCCAGTTACCACGAACATGCTCGCAACCGTTTGCTGGCTAATGTTGCTCATGTCGGATTGTATGGCGTGACAAAACTTGCCGGCAATCATACGTTAAAATGGGGCGCCAATGTCCAGCAGGAGCGAATTGGCGATAAAATCAGTGAATGGGAAAGCCGTGATTCGTCCGGTTATTCGCTGCCCCAGACCGGTACGGATGTGAACGTGATCGCGAATCTTTTTTCGGACAATCAATTGGAAAGCGCCCGTTTTTCCGCTTACATACAGGATGTGTTCAAGTTTCGTTTGGAACAGGGATTGTTTACGATAGTGGGAGGCATACGGGGCAGTTACTGGACGTACAACAGGGAATCCATTTTTAGTCCGCGCATCTCCTTGGGCTTTATCCCGAATATAAATCAGAACTGGACTTTTCGCCTGGCATCCGGTGTTTATTATCAATCTCCTTTTTACAAGGAATTGCGTGTGGAAGCGAAAGATGAGCATGATAACAGCATCATTCGGTTGAATAACCGGCTAAAATCCCAGCGTTCGGTTCATCTGATCGGTGGAGGAGATTATGTTTTTCGTGCGGCAGGACGGAATTTCAAACTGACAACAGAACTGTATTATAAAAAGTTAGACCTGTTGAATCCTTATACGGTTGATAATGTAAAAGTCCGTTATTATGGCGAGAACTGTGCAAAGGGATACATTGCCGGGATAGACATGAAATTTTTCGGAGAAATGGTTCCCGGTACGGATTCGTGGCTCAGTTTATCGCTGATGAAATCGGAGCAGATCATCCGCACTGTCACAAAAGCGCCTTTGCCTAACAGTCAGGGTTACAACCTTTCGCTTTATTTTCAGGATTATTTTCCCGGCTATAAACGGGCGATGTTAAACCTGAAAGGCGTATTGGCCGGCGGATTTCCGGTCACGATTCCCCGCAAAGGCTATGAAGAAGGATATCACCGTACGCCGCCATACCGTCGTATAGACATCGGTATGACATATCAGTTAGCCAGCGGTGCTGATGCGATTATGGACAAGCGTTTTTTCAGGAAGTTCAAAAATATCTGGTTGGGCGTGGATGTATTTAACTTGCTCGACATCCGGAATACAAATTCATACTATTGGATTACAGATGTATACAATCAACAACATGCCGTTCCCAATTATTTGACAGGTCGTCAGATAAATGTACGCATAACCGTTGATATTTAGTCAAAAGAATAAGTTTTGGTTTTATACAGGATGTTGCCGAAAAACAAAATTTTAAATCAAATAAAATCAGCCACTTATGATTTTCTTGAAAAAAACGGTCAAAAAAGTTTGTTGGAAAGGAAAAAGTATCTACCTTTGCACCCGCTTTGAAAGAGAAGCAAATCGCAGAGGCGGGACGGCAGCGCAGGCCGTGTAATTTGACACCTGGCCCGGAGAGCGGAAAGGAGCGTATCCGGGAAGCGTTTTGAGAAGGGGAGGCGAAGATCATGAATGTTGCGTGCGCCGTTATCTTCTGCGGGGAGAAAGAGTTCTTTGAAAGATTTACATAAACAGGAAATACAGTACAGAAGGCGGACGGATGTCCAGCCTCCTTGTTTGGAGGCCGCGTCA
>JAISMO010000182.1 GCA_031276675.1 Tannerella sp. | reverse complement strand
AACTAAGCAGGTATCGCGACAATTTTTTAATGCACAAAACCATGCCGCGTAAAGTATAATAAGTCACCCGTCAATCCCGGGGCGCACCTTTTCGGTTTCGGGGCGCGGCTTTTCGGTTTTGCAACGCGCGTTGCTGACTTTGCAACGCGCGTTGCAAAGTTTGCAAGTCCAGTTGCAAAAGTTGCAACGTGCGTTGCGAAAGTTGCAAGTCGCGTTGTGAAAATTGCAACGCGCGTTGCGAAAGTTGCAAGCCTCGTTGCAAAAGTTACAAGTCGCGTTGCAAAAGTTGCAAGTCGCGTTGCAGAAGTTGCAGCCGCAAGCCGTATTCCGTTTCGCCGGCTGTGAAGCCGGGCGTTTGCCGGTCGCAGCCGGCGAATTTCCTTCGGCGGATGCCGGCAAAGACATTCCGCCGAAGGACCCTGTCCCGGTGTCATCAAGTGAAGAATGATTCATCCCGATAACAAACGTTTATTAATGGAATGAACGGGGATTAGCCCGGAAAAAAGAAGAAAAGGATGAACACAGAAAGTCCATCCTTTCTTTTTGCCTCCCATTTCTCGCACAGAACCGTTTTTTCGTCCGTTTAGGGGAAAAGGAAAACCGTTTTCTTTCCGAAGCCTTCGGCAAAAAACCATACATGGCTTCCTTCTCTTCCGCTTCGGCTATTTTTTTTGAGGCGCTGTTCGTTATCCTCATACATACAGGTTCGGCCAACTCACCGGCTGCCGATAAATCCCTGAAGGATTTGTAACAGCGCCTCAAAAGAAGAAACAGCCCTGTTGAGCAGGAAGCCTGCTTTTGGCATGAAAATGGCACTGCCGAAAAAAAACGGGATATTTTCATGATACATCGAAACAACACTATTGAAATCCAGCAGGTTAAAAGCATAAGCGACATATTTGTTTTTTTTGTAAATCGCATTGGATAATTATAAATTAAGCCGTTTTCGGCGGGCGAAATGGTAAATAAGCATAAGATAACTTAAATGCGTTTGTAGCTTGTCTTTCGTATAATTATCTTTGCGGCATAATATATATGGGTATATAAACAAAAACAACGACAAATATAACAAAATGGCAATATGCGAAAATGATCGACCGGACGTTATTTCTCTTTGGATATTCTCAAAGAATTCCTTTTCAAAAGCGGAATGTGAAGGATTGCAGAAGAAGAAAAAATGCATATCCGAATTACGAATGGTGAACAGTAAGTTGCAAATCATGAACAAGGGAAACATGGAAGAAAGGAACATCGAAACTTTTCTGTCATCCGTAGCCCGTCATTCGATGGAATGCTGTAAAGAGCAATACGGCAATACCCATCGTTCCATCGCGCCGGTAAGGTTCCATACCGCATCCGACTGCGAAATAATGTTAATGGGGGGGGGGGCAATTTCGCAATTTTGCATAAACACAAACAGCGATTGGTTGCAAACAGGCAACAATCGTATGTTTTTGAGAGAAAGTCATAAAAGCTGTCGGACGTGCAAGGCGCCCGGTAGCTTTTTTTATGCAGTCCTCAAGCGTGAGGATCTATAGAGAACCAAGTAACAACATTTTATTATTAATCAAAATGAAGTATGAAAGTAAGAAGTTTTTTATGTAAAGGACAGTCTCAATGCCTGCACAGGGCGAGGCTGTTATGTGTATGCCTGTTGTTGGCTCCGGCGTTTGGCGCGGTGCAGGCCGACAGCGGAGTGACGCCCGGCGAATCCGTGCTCCAGCAGGGCGGGATCACCGGCTATGTGTATGATGCAACCGGCGAGCCGATCGCAGGTGTGAATGTGGTAGTGAAAGGCGCTGCCGGAACAGGTACGGTGACGGACATCGACGGGCGGTTCACGCTCAACGTCACGGCCGGCACCGAACTGGAAATTTCCTTTATCGGATTTCAGACGCAGACAGTCAGAGCCGCCGGCGGCATGAAAGTCAGCTTGACAGAAGACGCCAAGGCGCTGGAAGAAGTAGTGGTAGTAGGTTACGGCACGCAACGGCGTTCCGATATTACCGGCGCCATTGCGTCGGTTGGACCGAAGGATTTCATCCGGCAGCAGACCTTCCGGTCTACCGATATCCTGCAGGGACGCGTAGCGGGTGTACAGGTCACCAATACATCGGGCAGTCCGTTTGCCGCCACGAAGATTCGGGTGCGGGGAACCAACTCCATCAACGGAAACAATGATCCCCTGTATGTGACCAACGGCGTAGTAGGCGGCGGTATGCCGGCGGCGGAAGACATCGAATCCATCGAAGTGCTCAAGGATGCCTCGGCTACGGCGCTCTACGGGTCGCGCGGCGCCAACGGCGTGATCATTGTCACGACCAAAAAGGGCACGGTCGGCAAAACGCAGATTTCCGTAGACGCCTACGGCGCCCTGCAGACGCCCTCCAACCTGTATGACATGCTGGATGCGGCTACCTTTGCCCAGGCTTACAATTACACGTCCGGCGGATCGGTATATTCCAACGAGGAATATCTGAAATACAAGGAAACCGGCGGAACGGACTGGCAGCGCGCCGTGCTGCGGGATGCCTGGATTCAGCGCTATCGCCTGAACATCAGCGGCGGCAGTGAAAAGGCGCGGTATTATGCCACGGCCAGCTACAACAAGCACGATGGCCTCACCCCCAAGCGCAGCCAGGAAAGTTACGGCTTCAGCAACCGTCTGGACGCCGACCTGTTCAGCAACCTGAAAATGGAATGGGACATGGGCGTCAGCCGCAACTACCAGCGCAACGGCGTAGGCGACGCCCTGAACGGAGGTTCCGGATCGATCCTTTTCGGCGCGCTGGTATGGGCGCCCACCGACCCGCTTTATACGGACGAGGCGCATACACAGTACCTCAATATGGGCAACAACGGACCGAACGAAGGCAATCCCTTTGTGGAAACCATGGAAAAAGACACGAAGGTAAAAGGCATCCATGCCTCATCCAACATGGCTTTTACGTGGGAAATCATCAAGGGCCTGACCGCCCAGTACCGTTTGAACCTCCAGTACGATACCTACGGATTTTATGAAGTCAGGAACACGCAATACATGCTGGGCAGCGCCCCGGATACCAGGGGCGCCAAGTGGGAAGAAACCAGGTATTTCCAGAACCTGGTGCTGAACTACAACAAAACGCTGGGCGAACATACGTTCGGGCTGACAGGCGTAGCGGAATCCTATCAGTACCAGCACAACCGGGCGAACTACGAGAACTCCGAATTCGACAATTTCGTGCTCGGATACTGGGGCATGGGCCAGGGTGCGAACCGGAAGATGAGCGTGGAATATAACAACGAAGCGCTGCTGTCCTACGTAGGCCGCATCAATTACAATTATGCGGGCAAATATTACCTGACGGCCACCTATCGCGCCGACGGTTCTTCCAAATTTGCCGACGGCAAAAAATGGGGCAATTTCCCCTCGGCTTCCGTGGCCTGGAGGGCTTCGGAAGAAGGATTCGTCAAGGACCTGAACCTGTTTTCCAACCTGAAGGTGCGTGCCAGCTACGGCGTCACCGGAAGCCAGGCCGTGGACCGCTACGTGACCATTTCCAAACTGGAAAAGGAAGATGTATACCTGGGCAGTCATACCACGCAGTATGGTTATCGTGCGCTGGTAACCAACCCCGACCTGACGTGGGAGAGTACGGCGCAGACCGATTTCGGCGTGGATCTGGGCTTTTTGGACAACCGCATCACCGCCACCGTGGACCTGTATAACAAGGACACGCGCAACCTGCTGCTGAAAGAACCCATGCCGAAAGTGAACGGCGGCGACGAGGTGTGGCGCAACAAGGGTAAAATGAACAACAAGGGCGTGGAGCTTTCTCTCAACGTCATACCCGTTGCTACCAACGACCTGACGTGGGAAATAAGCGCCAACCTGGCCCGGAACGTCAACGAAATCACGGACATCGGTCAGGATGAGCCGCTCTACATTCGGGAGTCCAAGGGAAACAACGACGGCATCCTGGATCCCCAGAGCCATATCCTGCAAAAGGGACTGAGCATGGGTACGCTCTACGGCTACAAATGTCTGGGCGTATGGCAGCTGGATGAAGCGGCGGAAGCGGCCAAGTTTGGCGCCAAACCCGGTCAGTGGAAATATGCTGATGTCAGCGGCCCGGAAGGAAAGCCCGACGGTAAAATCTCGACCGACGACCGCACGGTCATCGGCTGCGGAACGCCCGATTTCATCTATGGCCTGAATACCTCCCTTACGTGGAAAAACTTCGACGCCAACCTGATGTTGCAGGGCGTGCAGGGTTCAAGCATGTTGAACGTGATCTACGGTGTAGCCAATACGATACACGGACGGTCGCGCAGCATCACCATGCGCGACGGATGGGAAAACCGGTGGACGCCTCTCAATCCGAGCAACGAATTTGCCGATCCGAAAGATGCGGGAGCCATCACCAATACCTTCAACGTTGATAACTGGATTCAAAATTCCAGTTTCCTGCGCCTCAAGAACCTGAGCGTCGGATACACCTTCAAGCGGAATTTCACGCAGCTGGGCGATATTCGCGTCTACGTAAGCGCACAGAATCTGCTTACCTTTACGAAATATAAGGGATACGACCCCGAAGCCACCTCTACCACCGACAAGGATACGGCTACCGGTGTGGACTCAGGCGTCACTCCCACGCCGCGCGTATTTACGTTTGGCGCTCAGTTGAAATTTTAATCACACATTAAAAATGCATATAAGATGAAAAAGATAAGCATATTATTAGTTACCGTATTCGTGGCGTTTTCCTGTTCGGATATTTTGCAGGAAGACCCCAAAACAGCCATGTCGCCGGATAAAATCTATCAGTCGGTGGCAAGCTACAAACAGGCCGTGCTTTCCATGTACCGGATTTACAGGACCTATTACACCAAGTCGAGTGACGAAATCTTCCTGACCATTGGTTCGGACGACATTAATTCCTATCGCAATGAATGGGACTGGGGACAGTCGGACAAGTTTCATCAGAGCGACGGCCCCAGCCGGCTGGAGGATGCGTGGGAAGGTCCGTATTACGGGCTGCTGCGAGCCAATTTCGTGATCGAAAACGGCGACCTGGTGCCCACCAACGGCGCGGTGGAAGAAGCGCAGAAAAACAATTACCTGGGGCAGGGCTATTTTCAGCGGGCGCACTGGCTGTTCCTGCTGACGAAATACTGGGGACCGGTGCCCATGCCGTTAGTCACCACCGACATTGAGGCGAAAAAACGCAGCGTGGCCGATATCTACGATCAGGTGATTTCCGATCTGGAACGGGCCATCGAACTGTTGCCCTATCCGGAAAACCAGGAAGCCGAATGGAAAACGACCTCCAACGGCAAAACCTTCAGCGTCGTACCTCACAAAGGTTCGGCCAAGGCCCTGCTGGCGCAGGTGTACCTGCAATCGGCCGGCTGGCCGCTGAAACGGACGGAAAACTATGCCAAAGCCGCTCAGTATGCCAAAGAAGTTATCGACGAACATGAAAGGTACAACTTCGGACTGGTGCCCATTGAAGACCTCTGGACACACGAAGCCTATTTTGACGAGGAAACGATTTACGGCACGCCTTTCAACAGTATTAATACGGGCGAAAACTATACGATGCACGTGCTGGGCGATCAGATAGAAGATGAAGGCGGATGGTCAACCAACATGGCCGACATTTATTTCTTCGAACATTTCCCCGAAGGCAAACGCAAGGATGTGACCTTCCAGACCACGGTCTGGGTCAAAGCCACCGAAGCGGAAATAAACGAAGTCAAAAGCAAATTCGGCTCCGAGCAGGCCGGCTGGCCCCAGCGCAACTGGAACGGAAAGAACTACGAGAACGGCGAATACACGTGGGAAAACTACGATCCGGATACCCAGCTGGAAAAGAGTGAACCCTTCTATGACGTGCGCGACAAGTCCTGGCGCGTGCAGGTGCCCTGGGACAGCCCCCGGACGCTGCGCAGGCATCCGTTCTACGCCAAAAACCGTTTCGACGACGCGCTCTCGCAGCACGACTGGAAAACCCGTTCCATTACGAGTGAAGAATGGGCCTCGGGCATGCTTCAGCGCTGGATGCGCTATTCCGAAGTGCTGCTGATCTACGCCGAAGCCAAAGCCATGTCAAGCGGACTGGACCAGTCCTGCTACGATGCCTTCAACGAAGTGCGCGCGCGTGCAAAGGATTTGCCCCTGCTCACCTCGGCCGGCAGCCCGCAGGAATTTCAGGAACTGTGTTTCCAGGAACGCGGCTGGGAGTTCTGCGGACTGGAATACGGTACTCGCTGGTCTGACCTGCTCCGTTTCGAAAAGGTCGAAGAAATGAATGCGCACCGGCTCTCCAACGAAGTCTGGCCGGATACGCGGGAACCCAAGGAACAGGCGCTGGTCAACCAGCCGAGCAAGAAATACTATTATTTCCTGATTCCGGCTTCGGAAAAGTCCAGAGCGGGACTGACGGACAACGATGCGACCACCAATCCGATCGAACCGTAAGGCGAAAGTGATGCGTAATTTATTCAAGTTAATATCAATAAACAGGATCATGTATATGAAAATGAAATCAAAATTTTTGGCAGGTGCAGTAGCCGTATGCCTGGCACTGGGCTGTCTGAGCGGATGCGACGAAAAGTCTTCTTCCCTGGAGGGAATTGAGGTATATCCCGAATCCGCGCGAATCAACCTGGGCGAAATACTGCGAATCGAAGTGGCTCCGGTGCCGCGCGGCGCCGACGCGGAGTTTACGTGGAAATCGGAAAACGCGGAAATCGCTTCCGTGTCGAACTATGCCGCCGTGTCTTTCCTCGGCATCGTGGAAGCCGAGGATGTCGGCAACACCCAGATTGTGATTTCCTCAGGTAATTTCAGCAAGACGGTTCCCATCGAAGTCTATGAAGTGACCCTGCAGGAAAAAATAACAGCGCTGGGAGTGAAGGGCGCATGGCTTTTCGAGGATGCGGGCAACCTGGAACTGGCAACAGCCGGACAGAAGCTGACGGCATACAAGATGGACGGAAACCGCTCCGCCGGTTCGCCCTCGCTGGAAGGATTCGCGCAGGTGCCCGGCCCGACCAAAAGGAATCATGCCGTCCGTGTACCGAAACAGAGTTACTTCCTGTGCAATCACGGTTTTGCAGCCGCCGGCAACGGCAAGGTCACGGAATATACGCTGCTGATAGATGTAAAGGTACCCAAACTGCAACAGTACTACAGTATTTTTGAAACGGACAACCTGAGTCTGGGCAGCGATGGCGACTTCTTCATCCGTCCGGGCGCCGACTGGGGTATCCGCGGAAACTATACCGACAAAACCAGGTTTGAAGCAAACAAATGGTTCCGGATGGTCGTCACTGTCAAGGGAGGAAAGGCAAAATATTACCTGAACGGCAAGCTGATTGATGAAAAGGAACCGGGCGTTGACAGCCATGCTTCCTGGTTGCCGGAAGGGGTCTTGCTGTTTGCCGATGAAGACGGCGAAGACAACGAGTTTGACATCGCCTCGGTAGCCATATGGGATAAGGCCCTGGGTGATGGCGATATTGCGACCCTGGGCGGGCTTTGACGGATCCGTAAGGTACGGAAAACGGAAAAGCAGCATCCCCTGGTGAACTGCATTTACAGAAAGAATCGCACAGCCTTGCATGTGCGGTTCTTTTTTTTTGCAGCTGTTTTCCGGCAGGAAAGCGATATTCGGCAGCCTGTTACGGATACATTTCAGAGGGTCGAATTTATTTATTGCGTTTTTGTTCGACCATTTCTTTCGAGGCGCTGTCTGTTATCCTCACACACAGTCAGTCCTTATTAACTCCTTTTTTTTCAAGTTGTAGCACAGTAAAACCTTGCAGCAAAACAGACGAAAAATAATCCGCAAAACGGCTCTTTCTTTTTTTGAGACGCTATTACAAGTCCCGCAGGGATTTGTGACAGCGCCTCAAAAAAAGAAAGAGCCGAACTGTTTTAAATTTGTTATTTCACGCTGTCGGACACGGCGAATTTACGGTTTCCCTTCCGTTTTGCCGTGTCTTCCGGAAGGGTCTCTCCCTCCGTTACCGGGTCAAAAGGCATAAATGTACACGTCACTGATTTTCCGGTCACGCTCCACTCCACTTTCCACTGCCGTTTTGTCGCTAAAAGCGCGGTCGTTGTCAGTAAAAGCGAGGATGTCCTCACTCAAGCGAGGCGATCCTCGCTCGGAGCGAGAAATTCCTCGCTAAAAGCGAGAAAATCTTCACTCGGAGTGAGGACGTCTTCACTCCAGCGCGGCCGTTGTCACAAAAAGCGAAGACGTTGTCGGTAAAAGCGAAAAAGACCCCGCTCGGAGTGAGGAATTTCAGGTAAAAGGAAAGAAAATCCCCGCTCGCGCGGTCAAACATGACTTCGGGAGCGGGGAATTTGGCGGATCAGGTCGAAACCGTTTCGCCGACAGCCGGCTAATCCTCATTTTTTCGCTTCACTCTGGGGAAACGGGCCTTCAGGTCGTTGTACACTTCCTTGGCGCCGGGGATGTCCTGAGCGGCGGCCTTGACGGTGTTGTAGAACGTGAGCGCGGCCTGATAGGCTTCGCTGCCGGCCACCATCACCGTGTCGTCGATATTGTCCGACAGCTGTCTGGCGGAAATGTGCACCGTCCGCAGTCCGGTAGCGTCGGTCATGTCCGTGTCAAAGGCAGTGACATTGAGATACGACGGGCAAAACTGCGGATACTTGTGTGCATAATCCTGTGCTTTTTCGACGAAACTCAGCGTCTTGTCGCCCATTTTCGCCAAATCGTGCCGTTCCGTCGGGGTCAGCGGCAAGAGATAGGGAGGGTGTTGGCTGCGTCGATGTGCTCCTGCGCCTGCGCCAGCACATTGGGAGGACTGGGAATTACATGTTTGTCTTCCATTTTTACTTCATTTTTTAAATCATTAATAGTGAAAATATCAGCGCAAAGATATTGAAAATTTTGAATATCGGATTTTTTTGTTTGGAATTGATTTTTCGGCTACTTTTGTATCCATAAAAACGGATGATGGTAAACAGGTTAATATTAGGGGACAATCTCGAAATCCTGAAAACAGTCGAGCGCGAAACGGTGGATTTAATTTATCTCGATCCGCCGTTTTTCAGTAATCGCAACTACGAGGTGATCTGGGGCGACGCGGGCGAAGTGCGCTCGTTTCAGGACCGCTGGGCGGGCGGCATGGAGCATTATATTGCGTGGCTCAAGGAACGCGTCGAACAGATGCATCGGATTTTGAAACCCACGGGAAGTATCTTTCTGCATTGCGACTGGCACGCAGATGCTTATATTCGGGTGGAGATTCTGGATAAGATTTTCGGGATGAACAATTTCCTGAATGAAATCACGTGGAAACGAACCACGACGCATAATGAGACCAAACAGGGAGCGAAACATTTCGGTCGGATACAGGATAAAGTGTTTTTCTATGCCAAAAACATAAAGGAGTTTGTCTTTTATCCTCAGTTTGAGAAATATAAAAGTGATTATATTGCCCAGTCGTACCACAAAATTGATGCGGACGGAAGACGTTTCAAGACTACCGATTTATCTGCCGCAAAGCCCGGAGGCGATACGCTGTATGAATGGAAAGGCGCTTTGCCTCCCAAAGGCAGATATTGGGCCTATTCTAAAAAGAATATGGAAGAGTTTGAAGCACAAAATCTTATTTATTATTCGGAAACAGGCAAGCCGTATTTGAAACAGTATCTGGACAAGATGCCCGGTAACAGTGTGGATGATTTCGGGGAAAACTGTGTTTTCAGAAACAAAGCGGAACGTATCGGCTATCCCACTCAAAAACCCGAAGCCCTGTTGGAACGAATTATAAAATGTGCTTCCAGCGAAGGCGACACCGTTCTTGATCCCTTTGTGGGCGGCGGCACAACCGTTGCCGTTGCCGACAAACTGAACCGGAAATGGATCGGCATCGACCAGTCCGTTCAGGCAATCAAAGTGACGGAACTGCGACTGGACAAACAGCGCGATTTGTTCAGTGCCCCGTTCACCGTTCAGCTTCACAAATACGATTACGACACATTGCGCTATAAAAATGCATTTGAGTTTGAGGCGTGGATTGTGCAGCAGTTTGGCGGCGTGAGCAATACAAAACAGCACGGCGACTTTGGACTTGACGGCAAAATGCCGGACAATACGCCGATTCAGGTCAAACGCAGCGATACGGTCGGACGCAATGTGATTGATAATTTCTTTGCAGCCGTTCAGCGAAGCGACAAAAAACTTTTTAACAAAAACGTAACCGGTAAAAAGCCCGTCGGATACATTATTGCTTTCTCGTTCGGCAAAGGCGCGGTAGAAGAAGTAGCCCGTCTGAAAAACAAGGAAAATATCATTATCGAATTAGTGAAAGTGGAAGACATTGTTCCGATAGCGAAAAAACCGACCGTCCGCGTGGAAATCAATGAACTGAGCCGCGATGCAAAGGGCGTCCGCGAAATAGCGTTTGTCGCCGTCGGCACGAGCGAAGCGGGTATTGAGTTTTACAGCTGGGATTTTGAATACCATGCCGAACAGGGCTTCAAAGCCGGTGTCATGCTCGACAGGGAAGACCGGCAAACGGCGAAATTCAAAGCGGGACTGCATGTCATCGCTGTCAAAGTGGTGGATAACGACGGACTGGAGAGCATGGAGGTAATTCATTTGAAGGTGAACGGAAGGGTGGAAAGGCAGGGATGAAAGATGAACGGACGGAGGACAGGAGATTTGATTTCAACACCGGGGTGAACCCGGATACTCGCAACGGCCGTCTGGTTGCAAAAGGCGCGGACCTCTTCCCCGGACGGAGACGTTTTCACTCCGGGCAAAAAAAACCGCGCTCCGAGCGGAAAAATTCTCACTCGAGGCGCGGTTAGGTTCATTCGGGCAATATTTTTACCCGTTTTTTTGCTGTTGACACAAAACGACCGGTTGAAATGCGTCCGTTTGCGAACAACTGTTTTTCATTTATCGTCCACCGCCCGGCAAAATGCGTTTTGTTTCGGACGAAGCTGTCTAAGCGCAGTCCACAGGGCATATGCAAGCAGGCAGGCTATCACAAGTCCCGCGACTATGGATGCAGTCAGCGAAATTCCGGCTCCCAGGTAATACATTTCATCCACGCACTTGAATTCGATCTGATGTTCTCCTGCCGGTATCGCCAGTCCGCGCAAAATATAATTCACACGTATCAGAGGCGCCTCAACGCCGTCAATATAAGCGTGCCATGTTTTATAGAACACTTCCGAGAAGACGGCTAAACGGGGTTGTGTACTGCTGCTTTTATAAAGCAGGTTTCCGGGATTCACATAATCCGTCAGTTGAATCACGGCGCTGCTGTCCTTCCCCCCGTGTTGCAAAGTTTCCCAGTCAACCGGTTTTTCCTTCCAGACCACATCAATCACCGCCGTTTCCGCCGGATTGAAATCCTTCAGCGCGACAATTTCTTCATCCGGAGAATTGACCCACTGCAACCTGTCCACAAACCATGCATTTCCCAGCGCCCTGTCATTGAACCGAACCTGTGGCCCCTGCTGCGTCTGAACAATCAGGTAGCGCGTATTGAGCATGTTCAATACATTCGGATTGATATTCTGCGACAAATGGTACTCGATGATATCCTGATAGCGGCGCAGCTTGGCCGGACTGTAGCCTCCGATGGTCTTGTGAAAATAGGAAGTCTGCGATTCGTTAAAGGGGTCTCCGGTCAAATTAAATACCCGGTAATTCGGGTCTTTGTCTTCCAGAATCTGCAAGTCAGCCGCTGTCGGGACTATTTCCTGCGCTTTTTTCTTCGGGACAAAACTGTCATGGTTGATGAAACGTTTGTCGACCGTCCAAAGGTCGATAAAAATCAACGCGCCCAAAATGACTGCGGCATAAGTGACTTTATAAGGTTGTCGCAGGTAAAACCACAGGGCGCCCGCGGCAAAAGCAATGAAAAGAAACGAACGCCAGGCGTCGGAAGTCAACATCTGCTGCCGGTCAATCGTCAGCGCGGCCAAGAGTTCCGGATATTCCTGATAACGGGCATCCGACGGAGTAGAGAAACTCATCACACTGCTTCCCAGCAAAGCATAAAACAAACACAACCCTCCGGTGATTCCGGCAGCAATATACAGGGGTCGGAGCAATTTGCGTCTGTCGGTCTGTTTCAGAAAGGTTTTCACAGCCAGTATGCCCAGTGCGGCCATCGTGACCTCGAGAATAACCAAGGCCATTGACGGCGTACGAAATTTATTATACAGCGGCAAATAATGGAACAGGAACTCGTTCAGCGGAAAGTGCCTTCCCCACGACAAAATGAGGGAGAGAAGGGTCGCACTCAGCAGCCACCATTTCTCCGGACCTTTCACAATTATCAATCCCAGCACGAACAGAAAACAAACAACAGCGCCTACATATACCGGCCCGGAGGTAAAGGGCTGATCGCCCCAGTATGCCGGAGCGTATTTACAGAACTGGTCTGCCTGTCCCGTCGGACGCAGCACTTTGTATGTCTCCGAATCCTTGCCGATATTATAATGCGAACTTGCCCCGTAAAAATTCGGAATGAGCAGGGTCATCGTTTCTCCCCTGCCGTAACTCCACTGAAAGGCATAGTCAATATCCAGTCCGGAAGAAGTCTTTTTCCCTTCCGTCGTGTTTTGCAGCACAGCGCCGCCGCGCATGGTCTCCTTGGTATAGTCGGCCGTAGTCAACAGTCTACCCATATCCGGCGCAATCGCCAACGTTGCAACCACAAGCAGTATTGCGGAAGATTTAAAATAATCGGCAAGCGTATGCTCCCTGATCGCATAAATCAGATAGACAATGGCCAGCGCCAAAATCATCAACAAAAGATAATAACTGATTTGCTGATGCCCCCAAAAAACATTCAACCCGGTAAATATGAGCGTGACAATAATGCCCCATAAATATTTTTTCCGGTAACAAAGGATGATGCCTCCGATAACCGGCGCCATAGTCGCCATGACCAGACATTTATTCACATGTCCTGCCTCAATGCTAATCAGATTAAATGAAGCAAATGCATAAGCGATAGCGCCCACAACACTTAGCCACGGCCTGCATCCGATTGATATCATAAGGATATAGAAGCCTGTCAAAAACAAAAACATCACGTTTGCATTATATCCCCGTATGAAATATCCCGACAAGCCTCCTATATAGCCAAACACGTTCACAATTGGCGCTGAAAACGTATAATTAGCCGGCATTCCGCCAAACATTCTGTTCGACCAGAAAGCATATTCTCCTGTTTGCAGATGATAATCAACCAAATCTTTTCCCCATCCACTACCGCTTTTTACATCCCCCTGAACCAAACTCTTATTGTCAAATACCTCCGGGGCAAAGTAAATCAAAGTCAATACCGCAAAAAGCAACACGGCTATAATGTGCGGAATTCCTTTTTTAATGCTGTTTTGTACCATAATCTTGTATCGTTTTGTTTGTTATTATTCTGTTATCTGTTATTCTGATGAAAATGAATTTTTCGGT
>JAISMO010000150.1 GCA_031276675.1 Tannerella sp. | reverse complement strand
ACCGTTCGGAGTTCTTCTTCTTTGTCAATGCCCACCTGCATCGCGAGCATCATACCCGGATCACCTTCCCGAAGGCCGTCACTTCCGGCAAATATCCCTGGGTCTGGGATTCGGATACCGGCAAGCGTTACCGTATCGAACTCCTTCCGCAACATGCCTTTGACCTGTATCTCGGCCCTGCCGATTCAAGGATCATTGTCTTCGACGGGGAAGAAAAGGGTGAGCCGTGGCATCCGTTGCCGGTAACGGGCAGGAATCTGCAAACACTGGAGGGTTGGGACGTGGAACTGCGCCACAGCATCGACCATTCGGTGAAAACCCTGCGGATGAACCGGCCGATTGACCTCAAAGAAACGGAACACCTGCACTTTACGGGTACGGCCATCTACCGGAAAAATTTCCGCGTGGAGGACGCAGGTACCGCCATTTTGAACCTGGGAAAAGTATACGGCATATCGGAGGTGAGGGTCAACGGCCGGGACTGCGGCGTCACCTGGTACGGCAACCGCCTGTACGATCTTTCGGACAGATTGAAATCCGGCGACAACACGCTGGAAATACATGTGATTACGACGATGGGCAACTGCATGAAAACCTTCACCGGCAACAAAGCAATAGAATGGTGGGTGAGCCGTCCGGGACGCATTCCCCAGCCTGACCAGTCAATGGGGCTTGTCGGGCCGGTAACGCTGTATGCAAAGTGAGCCGGCAACGGCTTGAAGAAACGCGAGTCCGATACAGGTATCACTGCACGCGAAGGAAAGTATTTTCCTGACTTCATCATTTTCATCACAAACCTGATTTCCGCGCTCATTGCCTGTAATTTCCTGCCTGAAAACCTTCTCTGAACATGGATATAGTGGATACGAGTGTTTTACAGAAGATCGCTTAGCTCGAACTCACGTGTAAGTAAGGAACTGCCTTGGTACGGAACCGTATGCCGGGTGGTGTGAGAGGTCGGAAAATAAAGTAGGAGAAAACGGCTTTATTTTCCTCCTACTTTATTTTTGGTCCGTCAGCTGAAGCACAATGTCATCAGGTTCTGCGGGACGTTCCGCATCAGATTGCACCGCATAAGGGGCAGAATGGGGATGTCTCAAAAGTCTTCGGCACGCAGACAACGCAGATTTTGCGGATGAACACGGATTATGGTTGCGTTAATAGTCAACCCTAAACAGGAATCGTGTGCATACCTGTGAAAATCGGTCCGGTCTGCGTTATCCGCGTGCTTTTGCTACAGCCCCCTCCATGTCCTGCAATGCGGTTCCGGGGCCTATTCGCCCAGCAGGATGTTCAATATCTGCACGGCGGCTTTGCTAACCGACGTTCCGGGGCCAAAGACGGCAACGACGCCGGCTCTGTACAGAAAGTCATAGTCCTGCGCCGGAATGACGCCGCCGGCTATCACGAGGATGTCGGGACGTCCCAGCTGCTTCAGTTCTTCGATTACCTGCGGCACAAGCGTCTTGTGTCCGGCGGCCAGCGAGGATACGCCGAGTACGTGGACGTCGTTCTCCACGGCTTGACGGGCGGCTTCGGCGGGCGTCTGGAACAGGGGTCCCATGTCGACGTCGAAGCCGCAGTCGGCATAGCCCGTCGCTACTACTTTGGCCCCGCGGTCGTGCCCGTCCTGCCCCATTTTGGCAATCATGATACGCGGCCGGCGGCCTTCCTTTCCGGCAAACCTGTCTGCCAGTTCGCAGGCTTTGACAAAGTCTGCATCCTTTCCTGTTTCTGATGAATACACGCCTGATATGGTTCTGATAATTGCTTTGTAACGTCCTGCAACGGCTTCACATGCGTCGGAGATTTCTCCCAGCGTGGCGCGGAGGCCGGCGGCTTTTACGGCCAGTTCCAGCAGATTGCCCTGTCGGGTTCGGGCACATTCTGTGATTTCGGCCAGTACCTGTTTGACGGCCTCTTCGTCGCGTCCGGCACGCAACTCCCCGAGGCGCGCGATTTGTTCCTCGCGCACGGCCGTGTTGTCGATTTCGAGGATGTCGATGGGCGCTTCCTTCTCAAGGCGGTATTTGTTGACCCCGACGATGGTCTGCGCGCCGGAGTCGATGCGTGCCTGCGTGCGTGCGGCGGCCTCCTCGATGCGCATCTTCGGCAGACCGGTCTCGATGGCCCTGGCCATGCCGCCCATGCTTTCGATTTCCTGTATCAGTTCCCAGCCCCTGTGTACCAGTTCGTCCGTCAGCGTTTCCACGTAATATGAACCGGCCCAGGGGTCGATGCCGCGGCATATCTGTGTTTCTTCCTGAATGTAAATCTGCGTATTACGGGCGATGCGGGCGGAGAAGTCGGTTGGCAGGGCGATGGCTTCGTCAAGAGCGTTGGTATGCAGCGACTGCGTATGTCCGAGGGCGGCGGCCAGCGCTTCGATGCACGTGCGGCCGACGTTGTTGAACGGGTCCTGCTCGGTAAGCGACCAGCCCGACGTCTGACAGTGCGTACGCAAAGCCAGCGACTTGGGATTCTTTGCGCCGAAACTCTTTACAATCCTGGCCCAGAGCATGCGTGCGGCGCGCATCTTGGCGATTTCCATGAAATGGTTCATCCCGATAGCCCAGAAGAACGACAGGCGGGGCGCAAAAGCGTCGACGTCGATACCGGCATTGATACCGGCGCGGAGGTATTCCATGCCGTCACACAGCGTGTAGGCCATCTCGATGTCGGCCGTTGCGCCGGCTTCCTGCATGTGGTAGCCGGAGATGGAGATAGAGTTGAACTTGGGCATCTTTTTTGAGGTGTACTCGAAGATGTCGGCGATAATTTTCATCGAAAATTCCGGCGGATAGATATACGTGTTGCGCACCATAAATTCCTTGAGAATGTCGTTCTGTATCGTGCCGGACATCTCGTCCAGTCTGGCGCCCTGTTCAAGTCCGGCGTTGATATAGAACGCAAGGACGGGCAGGACGGCGCCGTTCATCGTCATCGAGACGGACATCCGGCTGAGCGGGATGCCGTCGAAAAGCACCTTCATGTTCTCGAGCGAACAGATGGAGACGCCCGCCTTGCCGACGTCGCCGACGACGCGCTCGTGGTCGGCGTCGTATCCGCGGTGCGTGGCCAGGTCGAAGGCTACGGAAAGTCCCTTCTGCCCGGCAGCGAGGTTGCGCCGGTAGAAGGCGTTCGATTCCTCGGCAGTCGAGAAGCCGGCGTACTGGCGAACCGTCCAGGGACGCATGGCGTACATGCCGCTGTAAGGACCGCGCAGATAGGGCGGCAGGCCGGCAGCGTAGCCGAGGTGCTCCATACCTTCGAGGTCTTCTTTTGTATATACTGATTTCACCTGAATATGTTCAGGCGTTTTCCAATCGGCTTCGATGCCGTTGACCTTTGCCCATTCGCCTGCGTCAAGCGCGACGAATCCGGCGTTTTTGATGTCTATGTCTCTAAAATTAGGTCTCATCTTTGTTCTTTTTATTTATTCAACACGGAGGGTGGATACAAGGGGAGGGAAGATGAATACAGCGTTCACAATTTGCCGCCGACAAAGCAGTGAATACCGTTTTTCCGCAATGGAACATGGAAATTAATCGGATGCCTTCATCGGGCAAGTTGCATAAACGGTTTCGAACAGTCCCGCATCGGGTTTGCCGTGTGTCGCGATAGCCGTGCCGTCTGTTTGCCTGCCGATTTCATTATCTCCTGTGCTGCCTGATGCCTTCATTTCTACTTCACTCCCTGTTTCTTTTCTCCGTGTCTCTGATGTCTTTGTGTTTAAATCAATTTTCTGTTAAACTCCCTTAGCGTCTCCAGCACGTTGCTTTTGACATTGATAAAGTGCGTGATTCCCCGTGCCCGGAGTTCGTCCGAACAGGCAGGCGCGCCGGCTACCACAAACTCGGCACGACCGTTCAGCGCCTCAAAGGCGGCAGGAGCATATTCGGTATATTCGTCGTCGCTCGAGCAGAGAACCACAATGTCGGCTTCGGCCTTGAGTGCGGCTTCGATACCGGCCTCGATCGTATCGAAGCCCAGATTGTCAATCACGCTGTATCCGGCACAGGCAAAGAAGTTACACGAGAACTGAGACCGCGCGAGCCGCATGGCCAGATTGCCGATGGTGAGCATGAACGCTTTCGGCGTTCTGCCGCTGTATTCGGTGGCAAGGCGCAGGTCTTCGAACTCGGAGGCGCCACGGCTGAAATCAAGCTCGGGGAGGCTGGGGGCGTCGACGCTACCGGACGTGCAGCAACACGTGTCGCACGTTGCGTTGATTTTTTCCGCGGCTGTTTCCGTAAAGTTCGGATACTGGTTGGTTCCGAGCAGAATCTCGCGACGCGTGGCCACCGCTTTCCGTCGGGCGAGCGAGGAAGCGTTGACGGCCTGCTGCACTTCGCCGGACTTCACGGTGGCATAGAATCCGCCCCTGTCTTCCGTCTCAAGGAAAAGATTCCATGCGACCTGTGCCAGCGAATCGGTCAATACTTCAATGTAGTACGATCCGCCCGAGGGATCAACGACCTGATCGAAATGGCATTCTTCCTTGAGCAGCAGTTGCTGATTACGGGCGATGCGTTCGGAGAAGTCGTCGGGTGTCCGGCAGGCGCTGTCGAACGGCGAAACCGTGATGGAATCGACGCCGGCGATAGCGGCCGACATGGTTTCGGTCTGCGTGCGCAGCAGGTTTACGTGCGCGTCGTAGATCGTCAAGTTCCATTCGGATGTCCGGGCGTGGGCAAGCATTTTACCGGCGCACGTACATTCCGACCCGTAGGCCGCCACAATTTCGGCCCACAGCCAGCGGGCGGCACGGAACTTGGCGATCTCCATGAAATAGTTGGAACTGATGCCGAAGTTGAACTTTATCTTCCGTGCAACGTCGCTGGGTGCAAATCCCGCGTCGGAGAGTCGTGCGACGCATTCGTTTCCCCACGCCAGCGCATAGCCGAGTTCCTGCGAGAGGTATGCGCCTGCGTCGCAGAACAGGCAGGCGTCAACCGACAGCGCCCGGTATCCCGGCAGCGCTCCGGCAGCTTCCAGCACGGTCGCAGTTTCTTCAACCCAGTCGTCGTGCGTCACACCCTTTTTCAGCGGATGTATGAACGGGTTGTAGTTGACCGAACCGTAGCATTTCTCCATGTCGGCGCCTTTTCCTGTCAGGTATTCGGCCAGCAACGTGATCAGCGTGACCGTCCGGTTCGGGCAGGTGTTGAAATTCAGTTCCACCGCTTCGGGACAAATGCCCTCAAGCAGCGTGACCATGTTTTCGGCCTTCACCTCGTCGCCGGCGATGTGGAATCCCAGCGAAGTGACTCCCTTCTGTAGCCAATCCAGCGCCCGGGCGTTAGCCGCCCGGAAATCCCGTACGTCCATGTCCTGACGTACTTTCCAGTCGTTATCCCGTTTCGTCCCGCGGACGTAGGGAAACTCTCCCGGAAGGGAAGCAGCGGTCTTTAACCCTTCGATGTCTTCCAACCGATAGAAGGGATTCACACTGAAGCCCTCTCCGGTTTTCCAAACCAGCTTTTTTTCAAACGGCGCACCCTTGAGGTCTGCCGTAATTTTCGCCATCCACGCTTCGGTGGAAACAGGCGGAAATTCCGAAAAAAGCTTTTCTTTCAATTCTGTCATAAAATTAAAAACTTAAATCGTTATCGTTATTATATAATTAATTTGTTCTGTCAACCGAATCCCTGAAGTATGGGGACATTTCAACGGCAGGTGAGAGAATGTACAAATGAGCCACTGTGCAAATGTAAAAAAACAAGTTGATCTCTTATGTTCATGCTCCATGCTCCATTGGTTGGGCGGAGCTTTGCTTCAAGTCGAATCCTTGAATCTTTGAATCCCTGAATCTTTAATACTCATTTATGTACAGAAATGTTTAATACGCGACAAAGATACATCGTTTTTGCGAAACAGGCTTAAAAATATGGCAAAAAGTTCTCGTCTCAAGCATTTCAATGCAACTGTTTTGACGCCGGACTCGAACGGGAATCCTGTTGAATTTTCAAAAAAGCGCAAAATAAAATTCATTATGCTGTTCATGGACAGATAGAGGCTAAAGTTATTTTCAATCGTACCGATGTAAAAAAGGCATTTATGGGTTTGATGACTGTTTCGGCTAACTGTCTGCATTACCGGGATCGATTTATCACAAAAAACAGTCATGCAGTGCTGGCTTCACTGAATATAAATAAGTCAATGATCGCTATCATTCTCTAAATATGTCTAATTCCTTGAGTTGTATCCATAAATCTCCTTACTTTTGTGGCGAAATTGGGGGAAGAATATCTTTTTCCCACGAAATTTATATGTATTAAGCAAGAAAAATAATGGCAACGAGTAAGAAGATATATCCTGTTTCTTTTTTCAACTCAAATCTGATTTCCGTCATGAGTGTTTCACTCGTGCTGTTTTTAATCGGATTATTCTTTATAGGAGGGCTGTTAAGCAATGAATTGTCCATATACATGAAGGAAAATTTTTCTTTTTCCATTGTTTTGAAAGATAATGTGAAAGATGCAGAGGTGCGGCAGATACAGAAAAACCTGAATTCGATGCCGTTCATCAAATCCATTCGATATATTTCCAAGGAGGAAGCAGCCGAAGAAATGATTGCCGAGCTGGGTGAAGACCCGCAGGTGTTTCTGGGCTTCAATCCTTTTCAGGCGTCGATCGAAATGCGGTTGAAGTCAAAATATATGAATCAGGACAGTTTGCGCGTTATCCAGAAACGACTGACTTCGTATGCCGGCGTTTCAGAATTGATTTATCCGGAAGACATGATGCAGATTGCCAACCACAACATCTGGCGGATAGGCGTAGTTTTGTTTGTCCTGATTGTGGTGCTGATGATGATTTCATTTGCGCTGATCAGCAATACGATTCGATTGCTGATTTATTCCAAGCGTTTTCTGATATACACCATGCGGCTGGTCGGCGCCACGAACGCATTCATTCGCTGGCCCTTCATTAAATATAACATCATCAGCGGTTTTTTTGCCGGTGTCCTGGCAATACTGATGCTGATGGGTGCGTTATATGCGCAGCAGCATCTGGCCGGGCTGGAATTGATCATCCCCTGGGAAAAGATAGGGAAGGTCTATACGGCAGTCATGTTGCTGGGCATCCTGCTTTCCGCGATGTCGGCTTATTTGGCGGTAAATCGCTATTTGCGCATGGAAAGAGGGAAAATGTTTTATGTCTGATCGTAAAATAATTAATATATATAGACTATGAATCAAGATTTTGCTTTTGGTAAGGAAAATTTTATCCGGATCGGGTGTGCCGTTGTACTGATTGTGATCGGTTTTGTTTTGATGAGTGGCGGCGGTTCGCCGGACGGAGTTTCTTTCAATCCGTCGATCTTCAGCAAACAGCGGATTGTAGTGGCTCCGGCGGTGACGATGATCGGATTTTTATTGATGGTGGCAGGCATCCTGAAGAACGGAAAAAACCGGTTGGAGGATGAAAAATCCCTGAAAAACAAGGGAAATGCGGCCAAATGAATTGATAGAAGCGCTTATTCTCGGTATTATTCAGGGATTGACGGAGTTTCTTCCGGTTAGCAGCAGCGGCCACCTGGCAATTGCGGGGACCCTGTTCGGGCTGAACGGCGAGGAAAATCTGACCTTTGCAGTGGCTGTTCATGCTGCTACGGTGTTGAGTACGGTCTGTGTGTTGTGGAAAGAAGTGTCCGGCCTGGTCAGGGGATTCTTTGCTTTCCGGTGGAACGAAGAGACACAAATGCTTTGTAAAATAGGAATTTCGATGATTCCGGTAGGTATTGTCGGTTTGTTATTCAGGGAGCAGGTGGAAGTTTTGTTCGGGAGCGGATTGATGCTGACGGGTATCATGCTGTTGATTACGGCCGGTTTGCTGGCCTTTTCCGGTTTGGCCGGAGCGACGCGGAAAGATACAATTTCCTTTCGGGATGCTTTTTGGATTGGGATAGCTCAGGCGTGCGCCGTATGGCCGGGTCTTTCGCGTTCGGGAGCGACTATTGCAGCCGGTTTGTTGCTGGGGAACCGGAAGGAACAGGTGGCCAGGTTCTCTTTCCTGATGGTTATTCTTCCGGTATTGGGAGAAGCCGTGCTGGATTTGCTGAAAGGCGGTTTTTCCGCAAAAGCTTCCGGTTTTGGACCGGTGGCGCTGGGAACCGGTTTCCTGGCCGCCTTTGTGACGGGAACACTGGCCTGCCGGTGGATGATTCAATTAATCAAAAAAGGCAAACTGATTTATTTCGCATACTATTGCGTGATTGCCGGTCTGTTTGCCCTCATTTATTCATGGGTAAAGTGAGTGACGAATGCAGAGAGGTGGATTTTATAGCGGGAGAAATACTTTACTTTAACAAACCGCTTGACTGGACGTCGTTCGATTTGGTAAACAAGTTCCGTCATACGCTTTCGCGCAAATTAAATGTGCGGAAAATCAAGGTAGGACATGCCGGAACGCTGGATCCAAAAGCGACGGGTGTGATGATTTTATGTACGGGAAAAGCAACAAAGCGAATTGAAGAGTTCCAGTACCAGACCAAGGAATACGTTGCTACTCTCAAGCTGGGTGAAACAACGCCTTCGTTCGACCTGGAAAAGGAAGTAGACCGGACATATCCGGTTGATCATGTCACTTGCGAGATGGTACGGGAAACGCTAACGAAGTTTACGGGGGAAATCCGGCAAATACCGCCGGCCTTTTCGGCCTGCAAGATTAACGGGAAACGGGCGTATGAACTGGCACGGAAAGGTAAGGAAACGTCGCTAAAGGCCAAGACGCTGGTCATCGACACGATCGAACTGTTGACTTGCGCCCTGCCGGTGATTCAAATCAGAGTTATTTGCAGTAAGGGCACATACATCCGTGCGTTGGCGCGCGACATCGGTATCGCGCTTCATTCCGGCGCGCATCTGACGGCATTGCAGCGTACGCGAATCGGTGACGTGACGCTGGACAAGTGCCTGTTGGCCGACCGGATGGATGATTTTTTGGAGAATGTAATAATAAAAACAATAGAAGATGAAACTGTCTAAATTCAAATTTAATTTGCCGGCGAGTTTGATTGCAATGCATCCGGCGCCCCGTCGGGACGAATCGCGCCTGATGGTGGTACACCGGAAGACCGGCAAGATCGAGCACAAGATATTCAAGGATATAACAGCCTATTTTGGCGCCGGAGACGTATTCGTCATGAACAATACCAAGGTGTTTCCCGCCCGTTTGTATGGGAACAAGGAGAAGACCGGCGCGAAGATCGAAGTATTCCTGTTGCGCGAGTTGAATCCCAACCTTCACTTGTGGGACGTTTTGGTTGATCCGGCACGGAAAATCCGGATCGGCAACAAACTGTATTTTGGTGAAGATGAATCCATGGTCGCCGAAGTGATCGACAACACAACTTCGCGCGGAAGGACCCTGCGCTTCCTGCATGACGGCTCTCATGAAGAATTTAAGAAAGCGCTGTATGCCATGGGCGAAACGCCGTTGCCCAAGTACATCGACCGCCCGGTGCAGCCCGAAGACGCCGAACGCTACCAGACCATTTATGCCACGGAAGAAGGCGCCGTGGTAGCTCCGGCAGCCGGTCTGCACTTCAGTCGGGAGTTAATGAGACGGCTGGAAATCAGGGATAGCAAATTCGTCTTTCTGACCGTTCATTCCGGACTGGGAAACTACCGCGAAATTGATGTGGAAGACTTGTCGAAACACAAAATCGATTCCGAACAGGTCATTATCGGACGGGAAGTGGTGGAGACCGTCAACGCGGCCATCAACAATGGACAGCGTATCTGTGCGGTCGGTTCGTCCGTGATGCGGGCACTCGAGTCGTCGGTAAGCACCGACAGGCATCTCAAACCATTTGACGGCTGGACAAACAGGTTTATTTTTCACCCTTATGAGTTCAGCATAGCCAATGCGATGATTACCAACTTTCATCTGCCGCTCTCCACCTTATTGATGATGACGGCTTCGTTTGGGGGTTATGAACTGACGATGTCTGCCTACCAAACAGCCATCAAGGAGAAATACAAGTTTTGTGCCTACGGTGATGCGATGCTGATCCTGTAACCATGCAACGACAGACCTTCGAATGGCAATCACGTATCTGAGTTTGGGCGCCAATCTCGGAGACAGACGGCAGCAGCTGACGGCAGCGGTAACGCTGCTGAGCAAAAGGGCAGGACATCTCCTTGCCCTTTCCCGTTTTTACAAAACAGCGCCGTGGGGCTATGACTCGCCTCATGCTTTCCTGAACGCCGCCGCCCAACTGGAGACAACGCTTCCGCCGCAGGAACTGCTCGCCTCCATCCAGCAAATCGAACGCGACCTGGGACGTACCGCCAAAACCGGCGCAGCCTATCAGGATCGCCTGATCGACATAGATATCCTCCTGTATGACCGGTTAATTCTGGAGCAGCCCGACTTGATCCTGCCTCACCCACACATGCACCGGCGGACATTTGTTCTACAGCCTTTGGCTGAGATTGCCCCCGCGCTGCAACATCCTGTACTCAAACAAACCATCTCTGCGTTATGCGCCTCTCCGCCGGTTAAAACCCAATGTGGTCAAGTTAAGGATTACATAGCACGTTTATAACCGGTTAGCGTATAATATTTGCCGCCGGGCTTTCGTTTTTTGAGGCGTGGATACGTTCGACCGGGCCTTACCGGTTCCGGATGGCGGGCGAACAGTTTTTCCAACTCTGAAAGCAGCAGGTGACCGCTCATATCCAGCCCCGACAGGCACTCCGGCACAGCCTCTTCTTCCGAAACGGAAAAGGGATCTATCGGGCCACTGACGGTCAGACCGTTCAATACACCGTACAGCAGACAGATACTTTTGTTCAACCCCCAAATAATACTTTTTGAGTAATTTCCAAAGGCCTTTTACAGGATTCCTCTTA
>JAISMO010000181.1 GCA_031276675.1 Tannerella sp. | reverse complement strand
GAGCTGGCCTTCGACGACCTCGACGCGCCGCCCGCCGTTCTCGGCTCGCGCGACTGGATTACGCCGGCCTACGAACTGGAATATGCCTTCTTCCCGCAGGCGCAGAGCTTTATCGACATTATCCACGAAAAGATCGTGCCGCTCAAAGGGCATGTGCCGACGTATAATTTCACCCCTGCGGAACAGATCCGCCGCGCTAAAGCGGGAATTTGATGCAGCAGGCAAGCATTTGAAAATGCGGGAATGTGCCATGACGGGCATGTTCCCGCATGGGCAAACAAAACCTTGCCGCTGTTATTCCCGCAATCTCAAAATTCAAAAAGTGACCGGCAAGCAGCAAAAACATCCGTTTTCCGTATCGCAAACTGCGCGGATGATTGTAACTTGCGCCCGATTTTTAAACAGAACATGAAGATGAAAAGAATCGCTTTTAAAATGAAACTGAAACCCGGATTCAAACAGGAGTACATTAAACGTCATAACGAACTCTGGCCGGGAATTGCCGACCTGATCAAACGATCGGGCATCCGTGATTATTCCATCTACCTGGACGAAGAAACAAATATCCTGTTCGGCGTACAGAAGGTGGAAGGAGAAACGTCGTCACAGGATCTCGGCGCCGTCGAAATCCAGCAGCAGTGGTGGGACTACATGAGCGATCTCATGGAAGTGAATCCGGATCATTCGCCGGTCACGGTTTATCTGGAAGAAGTATTCCATCTGGACTGAACGGGGTATTCTCCGTTGGAAGGGTGTCTGCAAGCGCTTTCCACAGCCGTTCTTCAGGCACGGGAGCGGTCAGGCAGAGAGGTTGCCGGGTGACAGGGTGGACAAACGAGAGGCTGCGGGCGTGTAAACTGATTCCGCCTTGCGGGTTGGAATGGTCGGCTCCGTATTTCAGGTCGCCCCTGACGGGGCATCCGATTTTGGCCAGCTGGCAGCGTATCTGGTGATGACGACCGGTTTTCAGTTCGATCTCCAGCAGGTGATAATACTCCGAAGCGGCCGCCGTGCGGTAATGGAGGATCGCTTGCTGCGCGTTCGGCTGTTCGACGTCAGAGGCGTAACTTTTGTTTTGCTGTTCGTTGCGCACCAGCCAGTGTATCAGTTCTCCTTCCCGTTTCGGAGGGGGATTTTTGACGATGGCCCAATAGATTTTCCTGACTTCGCCCAGGCGGAACTTTTCGTTCATCCGCTGGAGCGCCTTACTCGTTTTGGCAAAAACAACCGTCCCCGTCACGGGACGGTCCAGGCGGTGTATGACGCCGATAAAGACATTGCCTGGCTTGGCGTATTTGTCTTTCAGAAAGGCCTTGAGGCTTTCCGAAAGCGGTCTGTCGCCCGTTTTGTCGCCCTGCACGATTTCGTGAGCGGACTTGTTCACCGCAATCAGATGATTGTCTTCGTAAATGATTTCCATACCTGCTTCAAAAAAACGGCAGCGCGGGCAGTCCGGTATTTCCCCGCTGCCCGCTGCCTGATTTTACATGTTCATTCCGCCGCAAACGGGAATCACCTGGCCCGTCACGTATGACGACAGGTCAGAGGCGAGGAAAACGGCGACACGGGCCACATCTTCCGGCGTTCCGCCCCGGCGCAGGGGGATTTGTTTCGCCCATTCCTGCCGGACTTCTTCCGACAGGGCGGCCGTCATGTCCGTGATGATGAAGCCCGGCGCAATGGCATTGGCCCGGATGTTGCGCGATCCCAGTTCTTTGGCAACCGACTTGGCCAAACCTATCATTCCGGCTTTGGAGGCGGCATAATTCGCCTGCCCGGCATTTCCGGAAATACCCACAACCGATGCCATGTTGATGATGCTTCCGCCTTTTTGTCTCATCATCACCGGCGCAACGGCGTGAATCAGGTTAAAGGCCGACTTCAGGTTGACGTTGATTACCGCGTCCCACTGCTGTTCGCTCATGCGCATCATCAGGCCGTCGCGCGTGATGCCGGCATTGTTGACCAGAATGTCAATGCGTCCGAACGTTCTGTTCACTTCTTCCGCCACTTTGTGTGCATCGTCAAAAACGGCGGCGTTGGAAGCATAGCCTTTGGCCTTCACGCCCAGCGCTTCGATTTCCTTTTCCGTAGCCAGGCCGTGTTCGTCAATGACCAAATCCGTGAAAGCGACGTTGGCGCCTTCGGCGGCAAACTGCAGGGCAATCGCTTTTCCGATCCCGCGTGCAGCGCCGGTCACAAGCGCCGTTTTTCCTTCTAAAAGTTTCATATACCTACTTGTTTAATGGTTTAAAAATTAATTGTATCTGATCAGGCAGGCGCCAGCCGAATATCCTCCGCCGAAGACGGTGAGGCAAATCAAATCGCCCGGCTTGAAGCGGTCTTTGTTCTGCGTATATACCAGCGCACAGCTTGCCCCGCCTGTGTTTCCTACTTCCTCGATGTTGTGGAGCATCTTTTCTTCCGGCATCCGAATCTGTTCTGCGATATTTTTCATGATCCGCAGATTCGCCTGATGCGCAATGAAGTAAGAGAGGTCGTCCCAGGTGTAACCGTTGTTTTCCAGCAGCCGGAGGGCATTCCTGGGCATCAGCGTACAGGCCTGTACGAATACGTCTTTTCCTTCGGGCATCCGTATGCCGCCGTCGCCCGGCCGCAGCTGAACGCCTTCCGGCCCTTTGCCCAGACAGCCCAGGGCCTGCGTATAGATTTCCAGCACGCGGGCGTCCCGTTCCGTGACCTGTTCCTTCGAGATAAAAAAGGCAACCGATGCGTCTCCCCAGAGATGACCGCTTTGCGGATCGTCCGGATGGCTGTAGGCCCAGTTTTTATCGCCGCAAATAATCAGCGCTTTTTGTGATTTTCCCGAAGCGAAATAGCCTTCGATGATTTCGAGTGCATTGATGAACGACGAGCAGGCGGAAGAGAGTGAAAAAGCCTTTGCGTCTTCAATGGCAAATTCGCGCTGGGCAACGTGCGCCGCCGTGCCCACCGTATCGTAGGGCGAATAGGAGGCCGACAGGATCAGATCGACTTCCCTGATGTCGTAGGGGAGAGTGGGCAGCGCGTGACGAATCGCTTCGATTCCCATGGTATTGATATTTTCTTCGGGTCTGGCTCTGGAACGGGTGACAATGCCTGTACGCTGTACAATCCACTGGTCGGTCAATCCGTTGAGTTCTAAAAAATATTCGTTGGGAACCCGCTCCTCCGGAACGTAATATCCCGATGCGTTGATATACATTATTTCGTTATTTTAATACCGTTAAAAATTAAATGTCTTACATTCTCTCTGTGACCGGCCTGTTCAGCCTCCGTAGTGCCCATGAATCCGCGGATATAGGGCACTTCAAGCCCTTTCAGGATATAATGAAGCGTCAGCGCCGTGATCCGCGTGTCCGGCATGGAGAATGTGCCTTCCTTTACGCCTTCTTCCAGAATATTTTCGATTATCTCGATTTCCTGAAGGTCAAATTTCTTTCTTGCCTTTGCCACTCGCCAGATGTCTCTGAAAAACTTGGCCCGGAGCGTTCCGTTTTGAAATACGATGGCTTTTACCGCATCCAGACGCCTGTATATAAACGCTATCAGTTTCTCGTCGGCCGGCAGTTTTTGCAGTGCAAAGTCCTGCAAGGTCCGGTTCAGTTTGTTCAGTTCCGATTCGACTACCGCCAGAAAAATATCTTCCTTGCTCCTGAAATAGGTATAAAGCGTACGCCGACCCTTCTGCGAGGCCTGCGCAATATCGTTCATTGTGGTATGGTCAATACCCATCCGAGCGAAAAGTTGCCGGGCTACATCCACAAGAAGGTCCCGGGTCTTTGATACGGTTATCGACATGTTTTTTTGCACACTTTGGTCAAATCTGTGCGCAAATGTAGTTGAAAAACTTCGATATGCCAACCTTTCGGAAAAATTCGCAGGATAATTTGGCCTGTCCGGGAATTTCGCCTATCTTTGCCCCACAAAATTAAATCGCGGAGTGGAGCAGTGGTAGCTCGTTGGGCTCATAACCCAAAGGTCGTAAGTTCGAGTCTTACCTCCGCAACAACAGGCATCCTGCGGGATGCTTTTTTTATTTCCGGAAACATCGTGAAGACAGGATACGCCGACGCCTGCCAAAGCCTGTCTTTCCAAGGCGTTGAAGAGAGACGCTTCCCTTCCCCCGGATACAGGCAACCGTGTGACGGTGATTACCCGTTTATGAAGTGCCTCAAATAGCAGCATGCTTCGCACGGAAAAATACCGGGAGCTGTTTTTGCGATTGACGGGCGACCCGCTCGCGCCGGTATCGTCCGTGACCGTACACGGAGTTTGGCGGGCGGGCCGGCGTCAGAAAGTGTATCCGACGCAGAAGCGCCACTCGATTGCGATCCCGTCTCTGTTTCTTGTGCTTCCCGTATCGTCGAATCTATGCCAGTAACCTGCGCCGATGCCTGCTTCGAGGCTGAAATGCCGGCCGAAATGCCTCCTTATGCCCCACATGGGGACCATGGTCATCAGGTTCGTCGGGGTGGTATACGAATCGCTGATGACCGGACATTTCGGATTGAAAGAGGTTCGGAGCGAGAAATAGTTGCCCGAATTGCGTATCGTCCGCCTGTCTCTGGCCTGACGCCTCGCCAGGTCATAATACCACCGGGGTTCGACGGCCACTTCCGGCATGATGATGTAACGGCTGTATTCGCCGAAAATATTGGTGTAGATGAGCGCAAAACCGCCCACCAGTCCGATCTCGCTCCGAAGCACCACGGCATCGGAGAGCCGCAGTTCGTTATACCCCCAACTGCTCAGCAATCCTGCCTGGACACCCCATACGGATTTCTCCACACGCGCCTCCTGCATCTCCTGCGCCTCTACCAGCAGGCAACCCAGCAGGGCCAGTCCCGTCAAACAAATTCTTTTCAGTTTCATAACTCATTTCCGTTTTAGTTGTGTGAAAATCGACAAAACGAATCAGTCCATTGGATGAATGACTCTATTTGTTAACAAATTAACTCCCGTCAATGTTCATTTCGCCGGCACATCTTCCTGTCGAACAGCCGGACAGACAGCAGGGCGATTCCGCCACCGGGAAGCGTCCGAAAACAGGCCATGCGTTTACGGGTCTGTTTTTCGCATCGGTATGCGCACATTTTCACCGAAAGAGGTCAAGATAAGTAAGTCGGGGATTGTCCGTCCACTGATATTTCCCGTAGAACAGCTGGATGAGCGGCTTGGGAATAAACTTTTCGAGGCTTCGCAACAATACAATGTCGTATTTTCGATGAAAATTCACCCAGCACCGGTTACACGTTCTCGCCTGTATCTTTTGCAGTTTGACGGTAGCCTTTCCGTTGTAAATCTCGTCAAGGGATTTTTCATACACGTTTCCTATCGTCATGTCCAGATTCTGACACAGAGGCACATTCCCGTTGGGGTGAATGACCAGCGAATCAAAAATGCTGTAACAGTTGAGCTTTAGTTTTCCCGTTCTCCATTCGTTATACAAAACCAGGAAATCATAATTTTCCGATGTTTCCTTCACGTTGTCGGGGATATCCTGGACAAAGGAGGTGAAACGGCCGTTTTCAGGAGATTTGTCATCCGCTCCGCGTTCCGGTTCCATGGCGGAGTCCGTTTGAATCACATGCGCGGCATCGGCCGTATCGAAGAAATCGATATTGTTGTAGATGCCTATTCGAATATCAATGCCCTGTTTTTTTGCGATTTCAACCACAAAATTCAAATCGTCGAAACTGTTGTAGGGCGACAGTGTGAACATCAGCGAAACGGGCACCCGGTCCTTGCAGGCTTCTACCACTTGAATGACTTTGTCGAACCCGTCCGCGCCCCGCATTTGCAGATAAGTTTCCCTGCGTCCGTCCAGCGACAGGTAGAGCCGTTTCGGCGCATGGTTTTTCACGGCCTCAATCACTTTGCGCGGTTGCAGGCAGTTGGAGAGCAAATCGAAATTTTTATGATGCTCCGAAAACCATTTCATGATTTCGTTCGCCTCGGGATGGAGTAAAAATTCACCGCCTTCCAGTCCGATGGTTGTATGCTTTGAAACGCACTTGCTGTTCATGATCTCAACTATTTTCGCCCTGGACATGTGAACCGTCGGGCGCTGTGCCCAGACGAAACAGTGTTTGCATCTGGAATTACACAGATTGGTTGAATAAAACATCAGTGTAGAGAGTTTTTTTCGACGCGGGAAAACGGTATTGTTGGCAAACAGGAGTCCCCGGTTTACATAGTCTCTGATATTATACATATGCTTCTATTTTTGTGATTAGCTCGTAGGTAGCCAACAAGGATGACAAGGAAGAGATGTTTTTTGATTTTCCGTTTTCGCAAAGGCTTGCAAACGTCTTGATTTCCGAGAAATATCCCTGTGATACGATCTGGTTGTTTTCGAGAACCGGCAAAAAATTATTCCCGTTGAACAGGCATTTTTTTTCCGGAACGGCATGAAAGATTTTATCCTTCGGGATGGATAAAACGGTTCCGCTTTTCGGTTCGAAAGTCAGCGACTGATGATTTTTCAGTGTATAAATACCGCCTCCCGTGTTGATGGACAAATATTCCAGCGCCTGACTCCATGAATACTGTGTCGAAATTTCCACGCTTCCGATCGTTTTACCGTGTTTGGTCTGCAAAAAAAGGGAACTGGCCGACGGCGACGGCTTTGTTTCGGCGAGCGACAGCAATTCCGTTTCGCCGAACAAAAACGTAATCAGGTCCAGCGGATGAATATACAGATCCCACAAGGGGTTCCCGTCGGGATAGGCGCCAAGCAGAAAACGGTAGCTGTAGGAAATGACGTCGTTGACTTTCAACCGTTTTTTCAGGATATTTACGCACGAAGAATAGCGTTTTTGCAGTCCGGCAAGACAAATCGTTCCCGCTTTTTTTTCCGTATCAATCAGGTCTTTCAGCTCGTCGACGGTTTTACAGGGCGGTTTTTCCACGAAAACATGTTTCCCGTGCAGCAAGCATTTTTTCACCAGCTCGTAATGTGAATCGGGATTTGCACTGATGAAGATTCCGGAAACGGATTTGTCGTTCAGGACAGCTTCCAGATCGTTGGTTGCCTTCAGGCCCGACCGGTTTGCATTAATCAGGTTGGCCGTTTCCCTGCTTTTGACAACAACGTATTTGAGCGGTATATGCAGGTAATGGATTACAGGATAGAGGTTGTTCATGCTGTGACTCCCCATGCCGACAAATGCATAATCCGCATTGAATTTGTTTTGAAGCAGGCGTCTTCTTCGTATTTTTTTCAGAAACCCCGTCAATGATTGAAACCCCTGTCCTGCGATGCCTTCGGGCGAAGACGGACCGTTTTCCGTTCTTTTGCCCCCGTTCGATGCTGCTGTATCCATATTATATATATTACCGATGCGTTTTTTTTTGACGCGCCAAAGTTATGATTTTTTTTGGAATTTGGAATCACATGAGAAAAACAGGGCTTTTTCTTCTTTTGAGGCGCTATCCGTCATCCGTCCCTGCCGGCATCAGCCGTTGGCTGAAGCCGAACGGCAATGAAAAGGAATTGATCTCTCCGTTGATTAAAATCAACGGCAATAAAGAGGAATTGGGCTAAAGCCCGTGCGAAACAGCGTGCTGCCATCTCTCCGTTGATTAAAATCAACGGCAATAAAGGGGAATTGGGCTAAAGCCCATGCGGAACAGCGTGCTGCCATCTCTCCGTTGATTAAAATCAACGGCAATAAAGAGGAATTGGGCTAAAGCCCGTGCGGAACGGTGTGCAACCGCCGATGCACGCTGTTCTGCACGGGCTTTAGCCCAATTCTATTTTATTGCCGTCTGCTTTCAGCTCAATGTCATCAAGTTAAGGATTACATAGCACGTTTATAATTGATTAGCGTATGATATTTACCGCAGGGCTTTCGTTTTTTGATGCGTGGATACGTT
>JAISMO010000167.1 GCA_031276675.1 Tannerella sp. | reverse complement strand
TGAAAGTCAGGGTGTTGGAGAGGGTCTTTTCGTCTGTCCGTCCGGAGAGGAACGGGCTGTATGCCGGATTTGTCTTTGCTGAATACATGAGTTGATTCATTATCGGCGGCAAAGATAGGTTTTTTTCCGAAACGGCAAGAGTAGCGCATCGAAAATGAAAAGTTTTTTTTTCTATGCTTTCTGCCTGTCCGGCCGTCAGCTGAAGCAAACGGCAATAAAGTAGAATGGGGCTAAAGCCCGTGCGGAACGGTGTGCACCGGCAATCTGAACGGGCTTTGGCTCCATTTTTTTATCCTGCTGTCCGCTGCGGCGCCTTTCCGGTTCCTTTCCCTTCATCCCCGTTGTCCCTTTGGTCCCTTCTTGTCCTTTCTGTCCTTTTTGTCCATCAGTTGAAGCAGACGGATCAAAAAAACCGAATCGCAAACAGAGAAGAGAGGGGCCATTTAAAGGAAAGGCAGTAAAAAGTCGGCAACAATCGGCAAGTGATCGCTGAATCCGCCTTCGTATTTGAACCCGTAGTACGATCTTTTCGGTCGCTGTCCCCGTCTGCTTTTATCTTCCGTCATCAGGAAAGGCTCGTTGAACACCCGCGGACTGCCTGCCTTCAGGTAGCTGTTCCAGGATTTGCTGACCATCATCTGGTCCAGCTGAGACCATTCGCCCTGATATTTATGGCTGCCCGGTGCGTTCAGCGCCGCTTCGTCGGCAAAAAGATTGACCAGCGCCTGTTCGGGAGGTGTGGATGCCGTCAGGGTCCGGATGCTCCTGTCGGCCGGCGTATCGTTGAAATCGCCCATGACCAGCAGATTCGGCGTCTTCCGGATGTGACAGAGGGAGTCCAGCATCCGGCGCAGATGCCGGGTGGCGTCCAGCCGGTCCCGTTCCGTTTTTTTTTCGCCGCCGGAACGGGAAGGGAAATGACATACGAAGACATCCAGCGTGTCGCCCGTGATGACCTGTCCCCATACATGAAGAATATCGCGTGAGCGTCTGCGTCTGTTAGTGAAACGAATACGTCCGGATTCATGACCGAGATACCGGAACTTGTCCGGCTGGTAAAGCAGTGCATTATTGATGCCGCGGCGGTCATTGCCTTTGGTCATGCAGTACCGGTAATGCTGCATCCTCAGGGGCGTGCGGGTGATCAGGTGAATGACGGCGGAATCGCTTTCTATCTCGCAAAGCCCGACCAGCGCCGGCGTGTCCCATGCTCCCACGGCGCTGATCACGCGGGCCGTCTGTCTCAAATGCGTATAATAACGGTAGGGCGTCCAGCGACGCGGGCTGTCGGGCAGAAATTCATTGTCGAGCGTGTGCGGGTCGTCTTCGGTATCAAACAAATTCTCAACGTTATAGAACATGACGCGGAACTCCTGCATGTGCCTTTTCTGAGTACATGCCTGTTCCGGCAAAGCCAGGCAGAGTCCGAGAAAAAACAGGACAGGAAAATCACGCATCATTCTTTCTTTTCTTCTTCCTGATGGACGTATTCGTATGCGCCGATGGAGGGGGCGGTGTCGCCCGTCAGCCGGCTGACGCCGTAGCGGTCTTCCGGGAAGTGTTCCGAAACGGTACGGTCGGCCCGGCCGATGCCTTCCGATTCGTTGGCCAGCCGGAAGTCGTATTCGTAAATTTCTTCCCGGGTCGCCGTTTTCAGGTAGGACGGGCTTTTCACAAACAGATTCCGGACAAAACGTTCGTTTTCGATGCGGGCGGTCTTGATAAAACAGCTGTTGAAGCGGTAGTTGAACGTGGCGTCATGGCCCTGTTCTTCTCCCTCTTCCTGCGTGAAAAACATCAGTTCTCCACTGTACAGATGCGTCGAATCCGCCGGAAAGCTGCCGTCAATGATGCAGTTGTCGAAGCCGGCCTGCAACAGCGGATAAAACGTTTCGTTTTCGCCGGATTTCAGATGATTGGACAACATCAGGCAGGGGCTTTGCAGGTCTCTGGATTTCCCGATTTTCTTGTAGTTAGCCAGGGTACAGTGTACAAACCGGTATTTCCCGCCGATCAGCGCGACCGTCGCGCTCGTCGAATTGCTGAATTCGCTGTCGGAGGCCTCTATCCAACAGTTGATAGCCACCAGCAGTTTGTCGTCCATATTGGTGATCTGTGAATGGCGAATGTCTATCTTTTTCCGTTCCGGAGTCGACTCCCGGCATACCAGTCCGGAAAAGCCGTTGCGTATGATGACATGATGCAGTTCATTGTCGAAACTGGCGGGCGTAAAATAAATGCCCCTCCACTGTCCGGGAATCCGGTCGTAGGGCAGGACGACTTCGGCGTAGATGTAATCCAGACGGTCGCCGCGAAACAGGATCGGCTCTTCCCGTGTTCCGTTTGCCTTGAGCGTGCCGGCGACAATCAGGCTTGCCTGGCTGTGCATGTAAAACCGGACTCCCTTTTCGAGGGTCAGCGTGACGCCTTCGGCTACCGTCAGGCTGTCGTACACCAGCCAGGGCAAGTCGGCTGTCAGAACCGTATCTTTCGTAAATGTCACGCCGCCTTTGATCAGGCGGACATCCTGTCCGCAGGCCTGCAAAAGCACCGACTGGCGAATGCCGTTGGTATGGAACAGGATCGAGTCTTCGATCATCAAAGGCCGGTGAGCGCCGTTCGGGTTCGCCGTCACTTCGACAGAGACATACAAACTGTCTTTCTTCCAGATGTCAATGTCTTTGAACGAATCGCCCCTGCGTCCGTTCACATTGATACGGAAACCGCTTTTCCCGGCGTTCGCCAGCAGAATGGATTCGATCTTCAACGCCTCTCCGTTCGGATTATACACCATAAACTGTTTCGTAACGGAGCCAACGGACGAAAAAAGCGTGTCAAAAGAAAGCGTATCCACCGAAAAACGCAACCGGTGATCCGGATTCACGGAATAATCGTTTATCCCGTCACATCCTGTCAGTATACCGAAGGCAAGCATCAGAACGGCGTATAATGCGGTTACTTTCTTCCTGCCGGGTTTTGTTATTGCATTCATGTTACTTTTCAATTATACGTTGCACGGCATAGGGCGCTTTAACTGAAGTATAAAACGGATTTTTTGTCCGTCTATTATGCCGGCGGAACGTTTTTTAAAATCTCAAGCAGATGCCGCCACCACAGGTCAACGGTGGCAATCTCAATCCGTTCGTTCGGCGAATGGACGTCGCGCAGGGTCGGACCAAACGAAATCATATCGAGATGCGGGTATTTCTCCAGAAACAGTCCGCACTCCAGTCCGGCATGAATGGCCTTCACTTTCGCCTCTTTCCCGAACAGTTTCCGGTAAGTCTCCCGCGCCGTTTTGAGGATGCCGGAACGGATGTTCGGCGCCCACCCCGGATAGCCTTCGCCCTGTTCCACCGCGGCGCCTGCCAGACGGAAAACAGCAGCCACCTGGTCGGCTACGGCCGTCCTGGCCGATTCCGTCGAACTGCGCTGACTGGTTCCCACCACGATTCTGTTGCCTTCTTTCATCCTGACCGAAGCCAGATTGGTCGACGTCTCCACCAGCCCCTCCATCTCGCCGCTCATCCCCATTACACCATGCGGACAGGCCAGCAAGGCATCCGTCAGCCGGTTGGTCAGCTCATGGCCGAAACAGGTTTGGGGAGGATCGACGGTTTCCATCGTCAGACGGACTCCGGGGTCCACGTGTTTCAATTCATTTTCCACCTCCGCCGCAAAATGATTCAGCAAAACGCACGCCGCTTCACGGTCTTCGTGTTTCAAACCTGCCACCGCATAGCTTTCGCGTGCAATGGCATTGTGCAGGTTGCCTCCTTCCAGCGCGGCAAGCAGCAGTCGGAAGTCCTTTTTCAGGAGAGAAAGAAAACGGGCAAGCAATTTGACGGCATTCCCCAACCCCCTGTGAATGTCGCTGCCTGAATGTCCGCCGTTCAGGCCGCTTACGCTCAGGCGGACATAGTGCAAGTCTGCCGGCGCCGGCAACGGCTCGTATATAAAGGTAGCCGTCGTACTTTTGCCGCCCGCACATCCGATGAACAGTTCGCCCTCATCCTCGCTGTCCAGATTCAGGAGGATGCTTCCGCTCATGAACCCCTCCTTCAGTGCAGCCGCTCCGGTCAGGCCGGTTTCCTCATCCACGGTGAAAAGACATTCTATCGGCCCGTGCTCCACGTCTTCCGAAGCCAGGATCGCCAGTTCCGCCGCAATGCCGATGCCGTTGTCCGCACCCAGCGTCGTTCCTTCGGCGCGGAGCCAGTCGCCGTCGATCACCGTTTGAATCGGGTCCTTCTCGAAGTCGTGTACCACATGCTTATTCTTTTCGCACACCATGTCCAGGTGCGATTGCAGAATCACGACCGGCCGGTTTTCGTAGCCCGGCGTGGCCGGCTTGGTGATCAGCACGTTGCCGGCCCCGTCTTTCCGGAGAGGCAGACAATGTGTTGCCGCAAAGGTTTCCAGATACCGGATAATCTGCTCTTCTTTCCCGGAGGGACGGGGAATCTGCGTCACTTCACGGAAGTATTTCCAGACGGCAGCCGGTTGTAAATCGTTCCATTGTTTCATCTTTTCTCTGTTCATGTTCATTTTTTGTTTCAATCTATTCATAATCCACTGCAAGGCGTTTAGTGAAAGCAGGATACGGACAGCGGGGCAAAAAAAAGCAGAATTATTTCAAAAATCGTTCGTTCTATTTGCTTAAACTCGTATCTTTGCGCCCACAAATATAAAACAAAAATGAGTGTCACAATCTTATTTGCATTTATAATTCTTATGGGAAGCATTGCTTTGCTAAGTGTCCGGGTGATCCTGAAAAAAGACGGCCGGTTTCCGGATATGCACATCGGTAATCATGCCGCGTTAAGGAAAAAAGGGATTTACTGTATCAAAACGCAGCACCGGGAAGAAGACGGGAAAAAGAATCTCTTTGAACGAATGGATTGGAACTGACAGAATATAATTTCACTCGGTATGAAAAATATAAATTACTTGATTAACGGTATTTTGGCAGTAGCCATATTGATTTTGTTTATTCTGCAGTTTTCGGGAAAAAAGAACGGTTTGTTGCCCGCGGCAACGACAGCCTCTTCGGGCGAGGTGGTGGCCGGCTTTCCGGTAGCTTATTTCAACGTGGATTCCCTGTTGCTGAATTACAATTTTTCAAAAGACTTGAACGAGCAGCTTGTGCGGAAACAGGAGAATGCCCGGGCCAATGTCACGCAGCAGGCGCGCAACCTGCAATCCGAAGTAGACAATTTCCAGTACAAGCTGCGCAACGGCGCGTTTGCCACGCAGGAAAGAGCAGAACAGGAACAGCAACGCATCCTGAAGAAGCAACAGGATTTGCAGGCGCTTGAGGAAAGACTCACGCAGGAGTTGATGGAAGAAAGCCAGCGCATGAATGCCCAGTTGAGCGACACCATCCGGCTTCATCTGAGGCAGTTCAACCAGGATAAAAACTATCAGATCATATTCGGCAATGCCGGTGGAGCGCCGATTTATCAGGCGGAAGCCGTCTACAATATTACGACCGAGCTGATTGAATATCTGAACAAAAGCTGGTCGGGAACGCCTGCCGAGTAATCGGGAAAAGGCCTGACTGATGAAAACGGTTCCGGCCGGATGGTATATGCCATCCGGCCGGAACTGTTTCAGGGATAGCCTGTCGAGAGAAAAAGCGGTATCCGTTCTGTTCAGCAGCAGTCGTGAAGGCATTTTTTCCGGAGTGGATGCGCGGGTCGCACTCAACCGGATGGCTGCCGGCTGCGCCCATACGGATGCGTAGACGCTTGGCATACAGGAAAAGCATCTCCTTGATTTGTATCTTTTTCCGAAAAAATGAATCCGGCGCAGAAAAACTTTACTACCTTTACCCGAAAATTTTAAATATAATGAAGATAAACGGATATGAGACACGGACATACGCTGTGCCGACAAAGCGTTACTGTCAAATGCTGGAACTGAAAGATGATCCGAAACTGATTGAAACATATGTCAAACGCCACAGTGAACAGGAATCATGGCCGGAAATACGGGCCGGTATCCGTAGTGTGGGGATTCTGGAAATGGAGATTTACTTGCTGGGTAACCGTCTGTTTATGATTGTTGAAACGCCGCTGGATTTTGACTGGGAGGAAGCGTTTACACGTTTGGCGACACTCCCCCGTCAACAGGAATGGGAAGATTACATGTCTGTTTTTCAGGATGTACAGCCCAACGCCACTTCGTCCGAAAAATGGAAACAGATGCAGCGAATATTCAGGTTATATGAATAAGCGGGAACTACAAACAAACGTATTGAAACGCTAATGATTGAACGGATTTACATGCTTGAAAGCGTAGACCTGGTTGCATTTTACGGCGTGAACAATACGCACATGCAACTGATTCAAACGCTCTTTCCCAAGCTGCGCATCGTGGCGCGCGGAAATGTGATGAAAATCATTGGCGAAGAAGAAGAACTGGATGTCTTTATCAGAAAAATCAGGGAAATTGAAGACTGCTGCGAGGAATACAACGCGCTGACAGAAGAGGTCATTCTGGACATTGTCAAGGGGCGGCATGTGGCTGTAGGCAAGCAGGACCACCTGATTATTCACGGCGTGAGCGGACGCGCCATCGTTGCCCGTACGGAGAATCAACAGCGTCTGGTAAAGAGTTTTGAAGAAAATGATTTGGTTTTTGCCATCGGCCCGGCAGGATCGGGAAAAACGTTTGTTGCCATAGCGCTTGCCGTAAGGGCTTTGAAAAACAGACAGGTACGAAAAATCATCCTTAGCCGTCCGGCCGTGGAGGCCGGTGAGAAACTGGGGTTCCTGCCCGGCGAAATGAAGGACAAACTGGACCCGTACCTCCAACCGCTGTACGATGCCTTGCAGGAGATGATTCCGGCCGTGAAACTGAAGGAATACATGGAGAATAACGTCATCCAGATTGCGCCGCTGGCTTATATGCGCGGACGCACACTGAATGATGCTGTGATCATTCTTGACGAAGCTCAAAATACAACCTCCCAGCAGATTAAGATGTTTCTCACACGTTTGGGTCTCTGCGCCAAAATGATTGTCACGGGTGACATCACGCAAATCGATCTGCCCCCGACGGTCACCTCCGGACTGGTACAGGCTATGCAGGTATTGAAACAGGTGCAGGGTGTGGGGAAAGTGGCGTTTACGAAAAACGACATTGTCCGCCACAAACTGGTTCAGCGCATCGTGGAGGCGTATGAAAATATAAAAACGGAAACAGGTTTGTCGGATAACGGAGAAAAAACAAAATAATCAATGAAAATGAAAAAGGCATTAGTAAGGACGGAATATGAATTTCCGGGACAGGTGAGTGTATATCACGGCAAAGTGCGTGATGTATATAATCTCCGCAACGACGTGTTGGTGATGGTGGCGACCGACCGGATTTCGGCATTTGATGTCGTGCTGCCCGAAGGCATCCCGTACAAAGGACAGATGCTGAACCAGCTGGCAGCCCAATTTCTGGATGCGACGGCAGACATCTGTCCGAACTGGAAACTGGCGGTGCCCGACCCGATGGTGACGGTCGGCGTGCGATGCGAAAGTTTTCCGGTCGAAATGATCGTACGCGCATACCTTTGCGGGAGCGCCTGGCGAGCGTACCGGAACGGGATACGCGAAATCTGCGGAGTGAAGCTCCCGGAGGGCATGAAGGAAAACCAGAAATTCCCCGAACCGATCATCACCCCGACGACAAAAGCCGCCCAGGGCGCTCACGACGAAGACATTTCCAGGGAAGACATCCTGAAAAAAGGCCTGGTCCAGGAAACGGACTATGCCGTGATGGAAAAATACGCCCTGGAATTGTTCAGGCGAGGGACGGAAATCGCTGCCGGCCGTGAACTGATTCTGGTCGATACGAAATACGAATTTGGCCATCGTGACGGGAAAATCTACCTGATTGACGAAATTCACACGCCTGATTCGTCACGCTACTTTTACCGTGAAGGGTATGAGGAGCATTTTGCCAAAGGCGAACCGCAAAGACAACTGTCCAAGGAATTTGTGCGCGAATGGCTGATGGAAAACGGTTTCAGGGGAAAAGCCGGTCAGACGGTACCGGCGATGACGCCGGACATCGTGGAAAACATCAGCAACCGCTACATTGAACTGTTCGAACAGATTACCGGCGAAGCGTTCGTAAAAGCCGACACCGGCAACCTGCTCTCGCGCATCGAAAACCATGTGACGGCTTACATCGGATAAACCGCATGGCTTATGAAGAAAACATACGGTTTGATCGGCTATCCGCTGGAACATTCTTTCTCAAAAGACTTCTTCAACCGGAAGTTCATGTCGGAAAACATTGATGCGGAGTACCTCAATTTTCAGATAAACAGCGTCAGGGAACTGGAAAACGTCCTGCGTGAAAATCCGTCGCTCTGCGGTTTAAACGTCACGCTGCCCTACAAGACGCAAGTCCTTGCACGGCTGGACGATCTTGACGAAGACGCCCGCGTAATCGGGGCGGTCAATGTAATCAAGTTTGTAAAGGGACGCTTTGGCCGACGAAAACTCAAAGGCTACAACTCGGATATCATCGGCTTCAAACAGTCCATAGCATCGCTGCTGAATGAATCGCAGCGCAACGCCCTGATCCTGGGGACAGGCGGGGCTTCAAGAGCCGTATTCCACGGATTGAAGCAGCTGGGCGTCAATCCCGTATTTGTTTCGCGAACAAAAAAGGAATACCACCTTGCATACGGGGAGTTGACGCCCCGGATCATGGAGCAGTACACGGTGATTGTCAATACCACGCCGGTGGGGATGTATCCGAACGTGGAGTCATATCCCGATATTCCCTACGATTTGTTGACGCCCGGCCATTTGCTGTACGACCTGCTTTACAACCCGGACGAAACTGCTTTTCTCAGGGAAGGAAAAAAAAGAGGCTGCACGGTGAAGAACGGTTTGGAAATGCTTCTTTTGCAGGCATACGAATCCTGGAGAATCTGGAACATGTGATACGGACATGTTGCGGCAACCGCCGGAAATTCCGGTATTTTTTTCCGGCGGTTTGTACGGTATACAACCCGGCAGGCAGCCAACCGGTCGTTTCTCCCGCATCACGGGGAAAACGTTCCGTTTATTTTTTCACTGTTTTACGGGTGACAATCCTTCCCGCCGTCTGCACGGTCACAAGATACATTCCCTTCGGCCATGAGGCGACGGAAACCGTTTGTCTGCCGCCGACATTTGTCTGCCGGTATACGAGGCGTCCCGACAGCTCGAAGACCGCAAGCGTCGAGCCTTCCGGCGCACCGTCTATCACTACCGCATCGGCCACAGGGTTCGGATATACCTCTATGTCCGGCAACACGGGCATTTCCTCCATGCCCGTCGGCATTACCCCTGCCCATGCCTCGTAAGTTTCCGTGTACGTCGTTTCGCCGTTGTGTATGCAAACCGTCTGCAGCGGGCGTCCTTCCGCATCGTATGTACGCTCGTAAATCCATACGTCTTCCCGGTGATAGCCGTTGCCCGTGTCGCTTTCTTCATTGTATTCCTTTATCAGTGCGCCGTGTTCGTCGTATATGCGCTCCCGCTCGTCTGTATACGTTCCTTCTTCGCCATACTCTGTCCGGGTGATGGAGTAGCTGCCGTTGGCGCCCGTTTTATATACGATTTTTATCATTTCCACACCTTCGGCGGAGACTGTTTGCGTCGTCTCTCCGCGAGCCTTGTCCACGGTTGCCCGTACGGTCATCCGGTCGCCGTCCGCACTGAACAGCCATTCGTGCAGCGTGTAATCGTTCCACGCATAACCGCCTCCAGCCGGCTTATTCCGTTCGAGCAGCGGATCCAGTGCGTACGGATTGAAATATTCTTCGTTTACCACGATCACCACATTGTGGAAAGTCCCTTCTTCCGGCCCCGAAAATCCCGTCAGCAGGTCTTTATCGTTCCATGTAAAAGTATATGTTTTACCGTAAGAATCGGTTACCTGCGTCGTGCGCCCCCTGTCGTCGAACGTATAGGCCGGGATGGTTTCCATCTCTCCCGTTTCGGCATTGAGCGTCCGGATTGCTGTCCGGATGCCGTTTGCGTTCAGTACCGCTTCGCGACGGGCATACACTTTCCACTCGCCGGATACCTCATGTTCGTACTGATTCCACAACTCCATTCCTCTGTCGTCGTATGCGGCGGAATAGCGCTCTTTCATGCCCGATACGGACTTGTCCGCGTTTTCTTCCATCGTCGGCACAAACTCGCCGTTCGGCAAACGGTGATACGCCCGGATAAATTCTCTGTCCGGCACATACGTTCCCGCCACGTCAGTACTCCATTTCTCGGATACGATATGTCCGAATTCATCGTACGCGTACTCAAATTTCTGCCTGTAGTCATAAGCCGATTCGCGAAACACCGTTGTCGGCAGGTAAACCCGATCGTCTGCCTGTGCCTGTCCTGCCGCGAGCAGGGCGCACACCATCATTGCATAAAAAACTTTCTTCTTCATATTCTGTGAATGTAAAATGGTTATAAGTCATCTCCGTTTAAAATTAATAACTTGCTTGTCGGGATGTTTGTGCCAGGGAACGGACGACCTGTTCCCCGGAACGAGATGCCTGTTCCAGGGAACGGATGGCCGGTTCCAGGGAACGAATGATACGTTTTTGCTACTTTCATTTATGGTCGACGGCAATCTGTTTATGGTCGACCATAAACGGATTACGGTTGACCACAGTCCGAATATTGAGTATGTTAAAATCATATGACAGACAACTGAAAACAAGTGGTTCCTCCTCTCCCCCGTTTACAGTCGTAAACAGTTGTTTGCGGTCTGGGGACGGCGTCGGGACGGCTGCATCCGTGAGGTGCAGGAAGAAGGCGAGCATACGTATCAAACTGTTCCACATAGCAGCGTCAAGCATATACCGTTTTGTTAATTCGGGGCGCAAGTAAGGCATTTTTTTTTGATTTCGGCAAAAAAACGGAATTCTTTTTTCGGGCGGAGCTTTATGCTAATTTCAACACGGCGGCACGGGGGGACGCGAAGGGAAATCGGAAAAAAGCGAATGATCGGATTTATTCTTTGCAAAACCTCTGTGGAAATGTTTTTGAATAACTAAATATTACGTACATTTGCAAGCGTAAGCCGTTTTCGAATAAAACACCGGCTGCGGCACACTTTCAACGGCAAGCGGATTTTTAAAACAGAATTTACTATATATAAATGATTTAAGCATTATGGCGATTAATTTAACAAAAGGACAGCGAATAGAAATCGGGCTGTCGAAAGTAGGAATCGGTTTGGGGTGGGACCCAAACGAAGGAACCGGTTTTGATTTTGATTTGGACGCCTCGG
>JAISMO010000161.1 GCA_031276675.1 Tannerella sp. | reverse complement strand
GACTTTGACGTGGTGCAGATTTCGCCCGACCCGGCGGTGGACAGCGTCTGGGTAGCGGCGGTCAGCGCCTCCACGTCGCGGGTATGGGTACGGATTGCCAACCGGGGCGTCAAGAACACCAACGCCGCCCTGCCAGTGGCGATCTACAATACGGACACGCCCGGAACGGCTTTCCTCCAGACCAAACAGGTGGGCGCCATCATCGCCCCCGGCGGCATGTACGACATCTATTTCGACATCCCATCCGCCACGATGAACATCATCATGTCGGTACGCCTTCAGGACACCGGCACGCAGTATCCGGCTCCCGGTTCGTTCCTGGACTGTAACTACGCCAACAACACGGGCACCGTAAGCGGTCTGCTGGCCGTGCAGGACTATTATCTCCTGCCCTCCGGAAGGCCTTCGCGCTTCGACGTGCGCGACAACGACTTCCTGAGTTCCTGCGGTCGCGGCCATCTGTCGAAATTCGATACCATCCCCGGCGGCGGCCTGCGCCACGGGAGCCTGACGATCGGCGCCGACAGCGTCTTTACCTATACTCCGGCCAACAACTTTCTGGGCGTCGACAGCGTGACCTACTACATCAAGTGCCTTACCGACAGCAGCAGCGCCAAAGCCTACCTGCTGATCCAGCGGCCGCGCTCCCTGCAATACGTGGCCTGTCAAAACGCCTCGGTCGTCATGGGCTTTGACGCCGCCACGGGCGTGCAGTACTACTGGTTTAACGCTGCCACGGGCGGAAGCGTCGTCTCCGGCGGTTCCAATGCCAACACCCTGACGGTGACCAAAACGGCCGACCCGGTGCAGACCTGGTGGGTGGAGGCCCGGTATGGCAGCATCATCTTCCCGCGCTACCGGGTAGACCTGGAACTGAGCGACAACTGCGGCACGATTGACCCCGTGGGCTGCGCGGCAGAAGGCACGGTGCTTTACAGGGGCGATTTCGGAGGCAACAACGTGTCGGATCCGCTGTTTTCGGCGACGCCATTGCCTGCCGGAACGACGACCTACGGTTTTGTTTCCAGCGCCACTCCCGCCGACGGCCAGTATACCCTGTTAAAAAACTCTCCCGGCTCTGCCAACGCATGGTTCGCCTACGAAGACCATACCCTGCCGGAGAGCAACAGAGGCTATTTCATGCTTATCAATGCAGATTACACGCCGGCTCTGTTCTATACGACGACGATTAGGGGGCTGTGCGAGAATACGGAACTCTACTTTTCGGCATGGGCGGGCGACCTGATGATGCCCTCCTATGGCGCTTCCATACGGCCCAAACTGCGTTTTGTGCTGCAGGATGCCGCCACGCTCGAAACACTGGCAAGCTATACGACCAGCGAAATGCCGCTGGTCAGCCCGGCAACGTGGCGGCTGTACGGATTCGGGTTTACCAACCACAGCGACTCCCTGAAACTGTCGATCTACAATGATGCACCCGGCGGTAATGGCAACGATCTGGTGCTGGACGACATCGAAATACGCTTCTGTGCGCCAAGGGTAGAACTGCAGCCCGCGCCGTTCCGTACCGACACGGTGGTGCGCGCGGGTACTTCCTTCGCCTTCGAAGGCGCCTATACCGACGACGGCACCTTCGGCGCTTCGCTGGTCTACCGCTGGGAACACAACCTGACGGGCAACATGAACGACCCGACCGGCTGGGCCGTCGTCCCGGGCACGGAAGGCAGCGCGACGGGCGGCACGGTTCACTCCGTCTACAATATCTCCAGCGTGACCCGCAGCGATTCGGGCTACTACCGTCTGGCCGTGGCCGACGCGGCCCATATCAACGCCTACAACTGCCGCGCCATGTCAGACATTGTGCGCCTGCGCGTGCTTGACGGCATCCGTTCGGACAGTGTCACCATCCAGGAATTTCAGGCAATGGAAATCGACATCCTGGCCAACGACGCGCTGCCGGCATCGCTCTTCACCTCTTCGTTCAACCTGCTGAACGCGGTGATACAGCAGCCTCATGCAGGCGTGCTGAGTGCGGCAGGCGGCGGCACGGGCGCAGACAGTCGACTGTATTACGTCAATCAGGAAGGCGCCGACGGCCTGACCGGCAACATCGACTCCTTCCGCTACGAGTTCACCTTCTATGACGTCGACGTGGCGGCCACGGTCACGGTCAATGCCACGGTCTATATCTATGTGCTGCAAAACCGCGGCGGTTTTTCCGTCTGTCGCGGCGAACCGTTCACCGTCCGCCTGGCCGAAAAGCCCGCCGGCGTGTATTTCGAGTGGTTCACGGACGCGCTGCCCTCCCTGCCGCTGGGCAGCGGCGCGGTGCGGACGCTGGCAACCGTCAATGGCGACTCGGCCTTCCTGGTACGACCCGTCACGCCCATAGGCGCCTTCCCCGTCGGCCAGCTGACGGTCCGGAGCGTTGACCCGTCGGCCACGGGAGGCCTGCGATGGACGGGGACGGCAAACAGCCGGTGGTACTATCCGGGCAACTGGGTGGAGCTGCGCCACGAGGGAGGCTTCTCCTTCGAGTCGCCCGCTTTGTGGACGCCTGTGCGCTGCGTGGATGTGACGCTTCCCTCCGGCATGGTGTACTATCCCGAACTGGTCGACACGGCGCGTTGCCGCTGCATCAGCGTGAAAGACCGCGCCCTGCTGGTTAATCCCCACGTACTGGTGTACGACAGCGCCCGGGTGGAAATCAACCTGCTGCCGACCGAACGCGACCGCTTCGTCATGTGGTCGGCGCCGCTGAAGGACATGTATTCGGGCGACTATCACTTCAAGGGCGCCGGCGGGCAGCCGTACTGGGGCGACACGTACATGAACTTCTTCCAGCGGGGGAATCCGGAGGGCGGCGCCTCGCAGGCCAACACCTTTACGGCTACCTTCGGTCTGCCGAACGTAAGCCTGGAACTGGGTACGGCCTTCAATCTGAAGCTGACCTCCACCACGCGGACCAAAGGCGCCGCCTGGGTGTTCCCCCAGCCGGACACCTACTATACGGATGCCGCAGCGCAGCGCTATCCGGCGAGCGGGAACCTGCGGCGCATCGAAAGCCACCGCTTTGTCACAGACGGCGTATGGCTCAACCCGGACCGCTTCCAGATGAACATCTTCGACAGTCCGGGCTATGACCTGGTGCAGGTGGTCAACCCCTATCTGGCCTGGCTGGACGTGTCAAAGTTCCTGGCAGGCAACAGCGACCGTCTGTCGCCGGCGGGCTACCTGATCTGGTCGGGGCATGTGGACGAGAACTTCAGCGCCGTCTCGACCGCGGGCAACCGGCTGGTCTACACGCATCCGCCGCTCTCGCTCTCGCCCGGCCTGATACCGCCGCTACAGTCGTTCTTCGTACAGAAGATCACACCGGCCGCAACCTATGCCGGGGTCTACATGTCGCCCAAATGGACAACCACCTCCGCTCCACAACATTCCTACGTGCTGCGGGCAGAGGCACAGGAGAACGGCGTGCTGCGCATCCGCGCCACCCAGAGCGGCCGCACAGCCTACGCACTGCTGCACTACCTGCCGCAGGCCGTTCCCGAATACCGCAGCAACGAAGACATCCGCACGCTCTTCTACAACGAACTGCCGCTGACCGTCTATACGCTGGGCACGCAGGGCGAACCGCTGGCCATCAACGCCAGCGGCAGCTTCGGCCTGAGCGAGACGCCGCTGACCGTGCGCGTGCACAGCGCGGGCGAAGTGCGGCTGGACTTCACGGGCATGGAGAGCTTCGGCCACGACGTGTACCTGATCGACCGGGAAGCCGGCCGGGAAATTGACCTGCAGGAAACGCCCTACTGCACCTTTGTGGTGACGGGCGCCTCCGGCGGAGCGACGGAAATCAGCAACCGCTTCTTCCTCAAGATGAACTATACCGGTCGCGGCCTGCTGACGGATACAGAGCCGGAGGCCCTCCTTCCGGATGCACTGTTTTCGGGCGAAAAGGGGCACATTCGCGTGCGTGCACTGTCGGGCCACATGCGCCGGATAGAGATCTACAACCCGCTGGGTATGCCTGTATATGTGGACAATACGGTCTCGGAAGCATACGACATACCGGTAGCACATGCCGGAGTGTATATCGTAAAGGTGCAGCTGGGAGAACGCACGGTCACGAGAAAGGTCCTGGTCGGAGATCAATGACCCGAGACAGGAGGCAGGGCTTGCGGACATGACTCCCGTACAACAGCCCAAGTCCCGCAGGAACGGCATTTGATTAAAGGTTAATCAGATGCTGTTTCTGCGGGACCTGTAAATCAAACAACAGTATCGTATACAGGATGTCGAAAAAAATTTCTCTTGTTTTAGTATTGCTCCCATTTTCCTTTTCCTGTTTTGCACAGGAATACGGAATGGATGAAGTGCTGGATGTAGCGTATGTGCCGGCTTCGTTCCCTGTGGAATTTGCCTTGCTGACACACAGCGGCCGACAGTTTGTTGCATATTACGATTCGGCAAAAAATATGACGGTCGCTTCCAGAAAATTGGATGATTGCCGGTGGGATTACAAAGTGTTGGACAGCAAAATCGGTTGGGACAGCCACAATTATGTGACCATGAAGATTGATTCGGCAGGATTTCTTCATGTTTCCGGAAACATGCATGCCTCTCCCCTGGTTTATTACAGAAGTTCAAAACCGTTTGATATACACTCGCTAAAGCGCATGTCGAAGATGATCGGCAAGGAAGAAGACAAAGTGACGTATCCTGTATTTATGGATGGCCCTCATGGGGAATTTCTGTATCACTACCGCTACGGAGGGAGTGGAAACGGGTATGAGATTTATAACAGGTGGGATCCGGCACGGCAAACGTGGTGTCGCTACCTGGACAGGCCCTTGATCGACGGGAAGGGAGAACGGAATGCCTATATGAGAGGCCCCGTTTTGGGGCCGGACGGCTACTGGCACCTGATATGGGTCTGGCGGGAAACACCGGACTGCGCCACCAATCATACACTGTCTTACGCTCGCAGTAAAGACCTGTTACATTGGGAAAGTATTACCGGCAAAAGCGTATCTTTACCGATAACGATTGAAGAACAGGATTTATATGTTGATCCTGCACCTCCCGGCGCGGGACTGTTCAATCCGGGTATACGCATAGGCTTCGATGCTTCGGGAAAAGCGCTGATCGGCTATCACAAATACGACAGGGACATGAATACGCAACTGTTTGTTTCCTGGTACGAAAATGGAAAATGGACGAATCGCCAGGTAACGGACTGGCGGTTCCAATGGATATTTCAAGGCCGCGGATCGGTCGTAAGCGAGCTGTCCATTGACACGCCTCGGGCGCTCCCCGACGGGCAAATCGTTTTCGGATTTCACAGGAAAGATGTCGGACACAAAGAACTCATTCTGGATGGCAAAACCTTTCGGCTGATGGAAGAACGTCCCTGCACGTACAGCTACCCGAGGTCCATCGACAAGGTAGAATCCGCTTTTCCGGAAATGTCTGTTCGCCTGTCGTTTGATTCCGGGAAAGCGCCCGCAGAAAAGGAGTTTTATTTACTTCGCAGGGAAACTTTACCGGCCAACCGGGATGTGAAACGTGAAGGAGAACTGCCGCCTCCGTCCATGTTGAAACTCTATAAAATAACGGAAAGGTGATTCTGTTGGCCATGAATGATTGCCGCCGTGATAGCGGCTAACCGGGCATGACAGGATCCTTTCGGGCATTTTGGCTTCGGCAGCATCTGTTTTTGTAGATTTGTTTGCGGAAAATGACTACCTTGCCGCCCGAAAAAGAAAAGGGAAGAAATATTCACTTAAACAGATATATGATGGAACAAATGAACAGACGTGATTTTATCCGGACAGGCGTATCCGGACTGGTTGGGCTTTCGGTTGCCGGAGCGGGTGTCATGAATGCCGGATGTGCCCTGTCGGCCGATCAGACACCCGTTGACAGGGTCAAACTGGGCAAGTCCGGCTTGACGGTTTCCCGCATTGCGATGGGAACGGGGTCGGTTGGAGGCAATAAAAGTTCCAACCAGACTCGCCTGGGGATGGATAACTTTGTGAAGCTGGCGCACCATGCCTATGACCAGGGGATTCGTTTCTATGACATGGCCGATTCTTACGGTTCGATGCCTTTTGTGGGCGAGGCCATCCAAAGCCTGCCCCGCAAAAATCTTACGCTGCTTTCCAAAATATGGACGCACGAAAACGGATCGGACGCGATATTGCCTGTCGAGCAGGAACTGGACCGTTTCCGAAAAGAAGCCCATACCGACTATTTCGATATTCTGCTGATGCATTGCCTGACGGATGGAAGCTGGCCACAGACGCGCACGTATTACATGGATGCCCTCGCAAAGGCCAAGCAGGACGGGATTGTGAAAGCGGTAGGCATTTCGAGTCATCACATCGACGCCTTGAACGAGGCGGCCACGAATCCCTGGGTCGATGTGATTATGGTACGCATCAACCCCTTCGGTTCCAAAATGGACGGATCGCCGGACGAAGTCAACGCCGTGCTGGAGAAGGCTAAACAAAACGGCAAGGGGATCATTGCCATGAAGGTGTTCGGTGAAGGGACGCATGTCTCCGACTCTGAACGCGAACAGTCTATCCGGTACGTCGTCCGCGAAGCAAACGTGCATTGCATGACGCTGGGGCTGGAATCGGAAAGCCAGATGGACGATGCCGTCGACCGGGTGATGAAAGCCGTTAAAAGCTAAGCGGTTTTATCTCCATTTGATTTGCTGCCACTCCCAAAGCCGGACATGCCCGAGCTTTGGGAGTCGTTTCCGGCCTTAAAACACGGTTGTTTTCATGTGAATACCGTTGCATCGGGTGACCGGAAAGCGCCACAACAATACATGGCGGCCCTTTGATTTGCAATAAATCATAAAAATGTGCTCTGTGAGAAAAATAAAGCGAATAATCTTTGGATATATAAAACAGACAATGTATTTTTGCCGCCGTGTTGTAAAATGTATAGCGAGACCTAAAATGGACAAATTGAATAAATATTCTGTTTCTCTTACAGATAAGTGTGATTCAGGCCTTCTTTTGGAGGTCTCCGGCACGATTTTTGCAGAGAGAGAGAGAGAGAGAGAGAGAGAGAGAGAGAGAGAGAGAGAGATCACACCTGGCCTCTACCGTTAAGCACGGGCGCGCGAAATATACTGAAAATAAATTTTCTACACATACAAAACCAGCGCTCATTTTCGAGTAAAATAACTGAGAAAAATGAGGCTCAACGGTTCGAATATTCAAACTTCAGCACACAACATTCGGGAAGATGCGATGAAGACACCCCGAATGTCAAAAACGATAACCGTTCCGCGCAAGGCGTGGAAGCAGGTTCGATACAGCCTTCGGGAAAGGACGCCGTCCGTTTCCGAAGGCCTTTTAATTCATTGATTGTTTTACCAGTTAAATTTGTTTTTTATGGCAGTTAGCTATGTTTTGTCAGAAAAGGGGAATCCCCTGAAACCGGAAGATCCGAAAAAATGGTATGCAAGCGCAGTAAGCACGGGAAAAATCCGTCTCAAAGCGCTGGGTAAGGAAATCACCCAGCGCAGCACGGTCAACCATGCCGATACGCTGGCCGTTCTGGAGGTCCTTACGCAGGTGTTGACGGAACGTTTGGGAGAAGGAAAAATCGTAAGCTTCGGAGACTTCGGCTCGTTTCAGGTCGCGGTTGGAAGCACGGGTACCGACACTCCGGAACAGTTCTCCGACGCCCGAATCAAAACCCGGAAAGTAGTATTTCGTCCGGGTATTGATCTGAAGGAAATGCTGAACAACCTGGAGTTTGAAAAGAAGTGATGCGCGGTTTCCGAAAAAGGGTTAATCCTCTTAAGCAAAAAGGTTATTCCTTTTGCCCAAATGGGTTAACCCTTTCAACCGAAAGGGATAACCCTTTTATTCCGTTGCCTTCCGCATTGCGTTCGAGAAAGAAACGGTGAGAGATCATACGCTTACACTGAAAGACGCATAATCATGGATTTGAATATTTTTATTTCAATGAACACGCTAATCCGTCCGGCACTATATGACAGTTATCATCATATTTACGTCAATAAAAAAGAAAATTCTCCGCGACAATTATATGGCGTATGTGGGCAAATTTGTGAAA
>JAISMO010000146.1 GCA_031276675.1 Tannerella sp. | reverse complement strand
TTTTTTTTAATGGCGACAAAGATACGGCGTCTTTTTGAATCGGCCAAACTTTCCGCTTTATATTTCCCTGGCAAGACAAGAGGGAATCATTTCCCCCTTCTCTTGTCATTTTTTTAACCCCTGCGGAGTATAATTTTGGCGAAGAACGTCTTCCCCGTGACGGTAATCCAGCCGAAAAGCAATCCGATGAATCCGTAAATAATTTCCACATAAGCCGCTGTCCCAAACGCGGCGTCTTGTACATAGGTCATGATGCCGAAATAACAGCCGGCGGCCACAAACAGAGCCGGAATTAAGTCAGCCCAGGGCACTTTCTCCAGATAGAGGATGAGAAACACCGCAAAGAATACGGCCAATGGTATCGCAAAGAATACGGTACTTGAAGCAAACATGCCCGCCAGGAGCATGATTCCGATCGAAAACACAATCCCTATCACATAACCGATGGCAGCTCGAACACCGCCTTTCCACGTACATCCCGAAAAGAAATATACCGCCCACGCTACAAAGGCAACGTAGGTAAACCCCTTTTCACTTCCAATCGGCATATAGCCTTTGATAAGCTGGTCAATACACACAATCACAAACGCAAGCAACGCCGTCCAGGCAGAACCTGCCGCAAAAGAAAGATTTTTCATTGTTTCTACTTGTTTACATTAAATACTATAATAACTACATTTGATCAGTCCAGCTGTTTTGATTTCCGGGGCAAATGTATGTTTTTTTCGGTAATCAGGCGCCATACATGCAAAAAAATGGAACCGTTTGCCGATTCACGGCAGGTTACATGGCTTTCTGTTTTGACCGATAACCCCCGACGCAAGTCAGCGGATACCTTACCGGATATGACCGCTTTCTTTTCCCCACCAGCGCGTCAAGTATGAAAGGTCAGGTTTTGACGGAAAAAAGAAAAATAACTTCTATCTTTGTGATGAACAATAAACAGATGACTTGTATAACCAATCATTTATATAAAAATCAGGTGCTATGATACGAAAGAATTTGTTTGCAGCATGGATACTGTGTCTGCTGACTATCCCGCATTCCGCTCCGGCGCAGGACGAGGTTCCGCGCTACTTCGTTTTCGGCGACCGGAGACCTTTTGAGCAATGTCATGCCTCTACCCTGACCCGGCTGGATGACGGCAATTATCTGGTGGCGTGGTTCGGCGGGACGGCCGAGAGTAATGACGATGTCGGCATCTGGCTTTCCAGAGGAAAGGCCGACCGGTGGTCGGAACCGGCCGAGATAGCCAAAGTGCGGAACGATGCCCACTGGAATCCGGTACTTTTCCGCGACAGGGAAGGGATCGTTTATCTGTTTTTTAAAGTGGGGAAAAAGATCGACCGGTGGGAAACCTGGCTGGTTACCTCCTCCGACGGGGGAAAAACCTGGTCGGCGCCGACAGAACTGGTAAAGGGAGACCGTGGCGGCAGAGGCCCGGTGCGTAACAAGCCCGTCATCCTGTCGGACGGTACGTGGCTTGCCGGAGCCTCTGTCGAGAACAGCCGGCGCCGGAAATGGGATATTTTCACCGACCGTAGCGCCGACAGGGGCCAAACCTGGGAGGCGACGCCTTTCATTGCGCTCGACAGGGCGCATTTCGAGGGGGAGGGAGTCATTCAGCCGACCCTGTGGGAGTCCACTCCCGGTCAGGTGCATTTACTGGCCCGCAGTACAAACGGAAAGATTTACCGCAGCGATTCAAATGATTACGGGAGAACATGGAGCGCCCTGTATGATACGGGACTGCCCAATCCCAACAGCGGCATTGACCTGGTCAGGCTGAGCGACGGGACGCTGGCGCTGGTCTATAATCCCGACGGCCGCAACTGGGGGCCGAGAAACATGTTGAAGGTGGCCGTTTCGCATGACAACGGCAGGACATGGCAGGACAAACTGACGCTGGAACAGGAACCGGAAAAGGATGATGCGGGCAATGAACTGGAATACTCGTATCCGGCCATTGTCTGTAGCGATCATACGGTGGCGCTGACTTACACGTGGCGGCGCCGGCGAATCGTATTTCGGGAAATACCGGAAGCCTTTTTCAAATAGTCTGCCTGAAAATCCTTTCCCTGTAATTGCCTTCGGGGCGTTTCATTCAAAAATAAAAATCTTCGCCGGATACATAAAACGAACAACCGTAATGTATTTAACGTGAGTTCGACCTGAGCGATCTTCTGCATCATGGAACTGTACTGTTCCATGATGTGGAACAGTACGATTCCATGACATGGAATCGGTAACTTCCGGTATGTGGAACTGTAAAGCACACATAATTTGACACGCTGAACAGCACAGGCTCCCGATTCACCTGTCCCGAACCGGCGAACCTCTCCGTCGGTCGGCCCGTCACCGGCCCGGCGCCTGTTCAAATTCCATGTCGAAGAGGTCATACGGGTCTGTGCGATGCGCCAGATGCCGGGTGGTCGGCGAGATGCCGAACAGCGGCGAGTAGGTTCGCACTTTGACGGTTTTGCCGTCGGGCATGAACTCCAGGATGCGCAGCCAGCCGTCGCCGCCGTTGCCCTCCCAGCCGCCGCCCAGCGTCTGGACGTTGAACATCATCTGGTGAATGTTCTTACCGGAACGGTTTTTATCCACGCGGTAGGCTACATTTTCGGCAAACACGTTGTTATCCGTCGCCTCGTGGCCGCAAATCAACAGCCGGATATTCTCCGAGGGCCAAAGCAGTTTCTCCCAAATCTGCCGGCCGTTGTTGCCGGGTTCCAGCGCGTAGGGATTGGAGTCAATCCGCCCGGCGCCGTTGTTTTGCGTCTGCATGTAGGCGTGCGTCATGAAAATCACCGTATGATGTTTATAGGCATCGCCGGCGGCCAGTTTCCCGGCCCACTCCAGCACCTCGTCGCGCGGATAAAACTCGGAGGTAATCACCAGGATGCCGCCCCAGTGCGCGTCTTTAAATTCAAAGGCCGCATTTTCCATCGACGGAATGCCGTTGCGATTGGGAATGGCGTCGACACAGACGCCTCTCCAGGCGGCATTGCGCTCCATCGGGAAATAGTCGGGAAAGTGCGTCATGCCGTTTTCCGCGTGCAGGTATCCATAGTCGTGATTTCCGCACGAAACGATGTAGGGCACTTTGTTGTCCAGCCGGGCAAAGGCGCGTGAAGCCGCTTCCCACATTTCCCGGCTGGTCCGGTTCGTGGAACGCTGCGGCACGATATTTTCGTTCTGCTCTACCAGATCGCCCGTACACAACACGCCTTTGACATGCAGGTGGTCGATGTTGTCGGCAATCCACGCCGTGCACAGGTCGAAAATCGGCTGGTTCACATCATATTTCGTATATCCCTGCGGGTCGCCCAGCAGGATGAAAGTGAAGGCCTGCGGGTCGGTCAACTGCTGCCGGTCTGCCCGGCGGGGCGACGGGATCTGTGCACAGACAGCGCAGGCCGACAGCATAACGACAGCCATCAGCAGGCTTTTTCTCAAAGGAGACCGTGATTTTTTTACATACATGATTATTCTTCGTTTAACAGTTGAAAGTCATTTAATTTGCGCAGCGTTTCCATGCGGAATGCACCGGGCCACGCTACCAGCCACGAATTGATGCGTTCCGTATCGGAATTGAAGGCCCAGTTGGACTCAAAGCAGGCTTCATTCTGGGAACCGGCCGGGCGGATGCGTCCGTTGATTTCCAGCGTGCCGTCCGATACCAGCTGGCAACCGTTTCGCCAGACGGCCAGCGCCTTCTCCTTCCACTGCCGGTCGCCCGTCAGTCCGGCCAGTCTGATCCAGTCGGACACCCAGTACAGGGCATAGGGGTCCAGGTGATGGTGCTGGGTGGATACGGAGGTGGCGCCGAACGTGCTGTAATGATACTCCGTGAAATTGTCGTTTTCGGGATAGATACCCTGATAATGCCACAGCCAGGTGGAAAGGTAATACGATACCGACACCGCATGATCCAGGTAGACGGGATTGCCGGTTATTTCGTGCAGCATCAGCGAAGCACGCAGCAGCGGCATCGACGATTCCCGGTCGATGCACCATGTATCCAGTGCGCCGGCTGTGGTATATCCGCAGGTTTTTAACTCTTCCATATAATAATCAAAGGCTTTGGCGGCGGACGCGAGATAGGCCGAGTCGCCCGAACGCTGCCAGGCTTCCAGCATCGGGGGCACCATGAAACTGCCGATGGTACCCTCGCGGACATAGCACTTGCCGTCGGGCGTCCATCCCCGTGCATACACGCCTTCGGGCTGCTGGTCGGCCTTGACAAAGTCGCAGATACCGTAGGCCACACGTTCATACAGGGGCCGCTCCAGGCCCGCGGCACGTGCCAGGTCGCAGGCCTCGAAGAAATTCGATACGGCCATGCCCAGATTGCAGGCGTCCATGACGCCGTCCTCCCTGTGATTCAGGATATGGTCGTAGTGCGTAACAAACAGCCCGTTGGGTAAAGGACAGTGCGTGGCCCAGGTGTCCAGCGTGGCCAGCGCCCTGTGCAGCGATTCGGTGTGGCGAGGGTTTCGGAGGTAATCGGTTAGCAGCGAATTGGCCAGCGATGCATTTTGCCCGCACCAGCCGATTTCGTATTTCCAGCCGGAGCGCTGTTTCCAGCCGTTTGCACCGTCGGGGAGCAGTCCGATGCTGAAGCCTTTAAACGAGCCTTCTTCCGCCCATAGCGATTCGATGGCGTAGCGAACGCCCAAATCCCATAACTTCCGTGCGTCGAGCACAGGCACCACCGGTTTTTCGGCATGGTCCCATGCCTTGCGTAAAAAGTGACGCATGGCCCGGTGATCGGGTTCAACGGCGCTGACGGTGAGGTATAAAGTCAGGGTCACGGTGTCGCCCTTTTCCAGCCGGACCCGTTTTTTATAACCGTCAGCATAGCGGTCTCGGTCGCAGTACACCGTCGGTAATTCTTCTTCCGGCCAGAGGATACGGTGCGTCGTCTGCGTTTCTTCCGGCATCAGCGAACAGGAAAAGTTGCGGTATTCGCCGGTTGGCGTATCGCTCCACGCGGCTACGGCAAACCGGTCGCCTTCCGAAAAGGTGGCGCCGGGGACAGGTGTGCGGCGAAAGGAAAAGGTGCGCCACCGGCCGTTTTCCATGGCGCCTTTCGGTTCTTTGCCGCGTCCCCAGTGATTTCCGTTGTATGACACGGCCGGTATCATCCAGAAATGGCTGCGCGAATGATGCCTGAAGTCAAGGAACAGACTTGCGGAGTCAATCGCCCGAATGGCCGTGTAGCGGCGGACAATCTTGAAAGTAGATGAGTCCAGTCGGATGATTTCGTCGGAAATATCCACGCCTTCCGGCACATTGCCCTCCAGCCGTCCGACCACCGTCCGGTCTGCCGACAGCAGATACGCGTCGCCTTCCTTCGTTTGCCAGTAGAACGCCTCTTCCGGTGCACAGGCGGAGAAGAGGCACAGCAGCGCCATCACCCCCGCCGTCGTTCGCCATAACGAATTGACGAAAGTCTGTAACAGATCTGCTTTTTTCATGGCTGGCTGTCCATATCAAATTCCAGCAGTCCGCCCTCCTTCACCTGGCCGTAAGTGATGACAAAGCCTGTCAGCGGCTGTCCGTTCAGGCGGATGGCCTTTACATATTTATTATCTTTCGACAGGCCGTTTGCTTTCATCTCAAACCGTTTTCCGTTCGGCAGATGCAGCGTCATGGCGTGTACCTGCGGCGCACCGATGATGTAGTCGCCCGACACCGGGTCAACCGGATAGAAGCCCAGCGCCGAAAAGATATACCATGCCGACATCTGTCCGCAGTCGTCGTTGCCGCTCAGTCCGTCGCGCGTCGGAAAATAGAACTCGTCGAACACCTTGCGAATCAGTTCCTGCGTCTTGTGCGGCGTGCCGGAATAGTTATACAGATAGGCTACGTGATGGCTCGGTTCATTGCCGTGGGCATACTGGCCGATCATGCCGGTGACGTCGCCGTGAAAGCCGCCACCCAGCGAGCGCGTATCCAGGAAAAACAGGGAATCGAGTTTGACGCCAAACGCCTCCCTGCCGCCGAGCAGTTCCACCAGCGTCGGGATGTCGTGCTGCACGTGCCACGTATATTGCCACGCATTGCCTTCCGTATAGTCGCCGCCGCTGGTGGCCGCATGTGAAAGCAGGAATTTGTCGAACGGCGTGCGCCACTGTCCTTTGGAATCCTTCGCACGCATCAGCTTGGTTTCGTGATCAAACAGGTTTTTGTAGTTGTCGGAACGCTTGCGGAAAAAAGCCTCTTCTTCCGGTTTGCCCAGCCAGTCGAAAAATTTCGCGGCGCAATAGTCGTCATAGCAGTGCTCCAGCGTGCGCGAAACAGATTCGACGTCCAGCAGGTCAAAAGGATAGTATCCATACCGGTTATACATCTCCCAGTCCGACTTTTCGTGCGACCGGGTCAGTGAACCGCGGATGGCTTCGGCAGCCAGTTCCCGATCCTCTTCTACAATCCCTTTCAGGTAGGCGTCCACAATCACCGGCACGGCATGGTTGCCGATCATGCACCAGGTTTCATTCTGTCCGTAGTCGTTGGTACACAGGACGCCGCGGTCCAGATAGAGTTGCAGCATGGATTCCACGCACCGCGCGTCTATCTCCGGGAAAAGAAGCGCAAGCAACGGATGTTCCGCCCGGTAAGTGTCCCAGAGCGAGAAATTCATATACTTGTCTTTCCGGTTATCCGCTTTCAGCCGTCCGTCCGCCAGGCGGTACACGCCGTCCACATCCGTAATGATGTTCGGCATCAGGAGCGCATGATACAGCGAGGTATAAAACGAAATCCGCTGCTCGTCGTTCACAGGCGTCACTTCGATCGTCTTCAGCAACTTGTCCCAGGCGTTGGTCGCGTCGGCCCTGACCTGCTCAAAATCCCATCCCGGCGCTTCGGCCTGCAGGTTTTTAAGCGCCCCCTCCTCGCTCACGGTCGAGAGCGCCACTTTCACCTGCACAACTTCGTCCTTTTCCGTGGCGAATTTCAGCCGGTATTTGACGGTTGTGCCCTTGATTTCACGTTCCGCACCTGTTTTTCCATCCACAAAGGACACAAACTGAGTGACCGGTCTGGAAAATCGGGCGCAGAAATACAGCGTATGGTCTGTTACGAATCCGGCCGAGCGCCGCTTGCCGACCAGCGTGCTGTCGTCTAAAAAACGCGCTTCGGAAGCCAGCGTCGTGTCGCCAATGCCGTGTCCCAGGTCAAGGATCATGCCGGACTGCTCCGACCGCGGATAGGTATACCTGTGAAAACCCACGCGCAGGGTAGTTGCCATTTCGGCCGTGATGCCGTAGTCGTCAAGCCTCACCCGGTAATAGCCCGGATGCGCTTCTTCCGAATCGTGCGAAAAAGCCGAACGGTAGCCTGTTGACGTGTCGTTTTCATCCCCCCGGTCCAGCGGCACGTCACCCACCACCGGCATCAGCATGATGTCGCCCATATCGGGACAGCCGGTGCCACTCAAGTGCGTATGTGAAAACCCGATAATCGACTTGTCCTCGTTGAAGTAACCGGAACAGTGTTCCCACTTGTCCGTACCCGTATCCGGTCCTGCCTGCACCATGCCGAAAGGCAGCTGCGCCGCCGGATGCGTATGGCCGACGTAGGCCACGCCCACAAAAGGATTGACATACTGCGCCGGCGATTGCACCGTATGCGTTTCGGCCTTTTCGGATTCCTGTGTACACGCGGCCAAAACCAGCGCACAGGCACACCACCACCCACTCTTTTTTCTCCCTCCATTTAAAACTGTCATATACTTTAAGTTTAATGATTTATAATTTACCGGCAAATGTACAACAAAATATATGGAAATCGGAAAATAATTCCAGAAAGGGCTGTTTCTTTTTTGGAGGCGCCATGCATTTGGCCATTCAGCGGGAAAAGAACCGGCAAATCCGGAACGGAAACCGGAAAAAAAACCTGATAGCGAAACAGTATCCCGAATGGAGAGACCTGTACCATTGCCTGAAAGCCTGAAAGGCAGGACACGAAGCATGGCGCTTTGTCCTGCCTTTCAGGCAGCCATGGCGGGGTGCCGTCGGTCGCCGATCGCTGGTTATGAAGATTTACGGCTTTCAGCCAATGGAGATATCCTGTCCGATATACCTATATTGTTCATACGGAACACTTGAAAAGACTGGGGGGAGCATGCCCGAAAAAGCGCAAAAACAGGCGCCATTTTCCGGGAAATGTCCGCCGTGTCCCGGGTGGCATTTTTCATTTCCCGGGATACGGTTTCTGTTTTCCGGGAAATGATTTCAGTTTTCGTGCAAAATTTTTCCGTATCCCGGGAAATGAAAATCATTTTCCGGGAAATGTTTTCCGTATCCCAGATGACATTTCCTGTTTCCCGGGATACGGTTTTTATTTCCCCGTAAACGGTTTCTGTTTCCCGGAAAACGGTCTTTGTTTTCCAAAGGCTTTTTCACCGACAAGCCTTACTTTGTCGGCTCCGGTACGCCTCCGGCGTACAGCGTGCGCCCCTTTCTTTCTTTTACAATCCATCCTTCGGGCCGAACCTCATTTAATTTCCCAGATTTCGCCGTTCATCAGCAGATCATGCAGTTTGCGGACAGGTGTATTGGCCTGGACTTCGCTGATTTGCTTTGCCACGGATTCGTCATAGGCGGGCGCTTCCACATCGCGGATCACCCCCATGGCTACCGGCAGGCGGTCTCTCATCATGGCCAGCATCATGTGCAGCGTCATGTCCTGCTCATGCGCGTTATGCACCAGTATATCATCCAGTGTATAGCCGTCTTCGCCAACGGTTACGGCCTTCAGTTTCAGTCCGTCCAGCACAAGCCCTTGCTCTCTGTTCTGTCCGAACAGCATCTTTTCGCCGTGACGGAGCACGATGGTTTTCTCTGCACGAAACGTCTTGTCGGCAATGATTTTGTGTATCCCGTCATTGAAGATCACACAGTTGTCCAGCACTTCCACGACGGATGTCCCTTTGTGACGCGCCGCAGCGATAAAGACTTCGGTCTGGCCGGCCAAATCCACGTCAATGGTCCGGGCAAAAAACCGGCCCCGCGCGCCCAGCGTCAGTTCCGCTGGAATAAACGGGTCTTCCACCGTGCCGAAGGGCGAACTTTTCGAAACGAATCCGCGGTCGGAAGTTGGGGAATACTGTCCTTTGGTCAGACCGTATATTTTATTGTTCATCAGGATAATGTTCAGGTCGACATTGCGTCGCACGGCATGAATGAAGTGATTGCCTCCAATGGCCAGACAGTCGCCGTCACCCGTAATCAGCCAGACGCTCAGGTCGGGACGGGCGGTTTTCACTCCCGTGGCAATGGCTGCTCCGCGTCCGTGAATCGTATGAAATCCGTACGTATTCATGTAATAGGGCAAACGCGACGAACACCCGATACCGGAAATCACCGCCATTTGGTGGGGCGGGATATTCAATTCGGCCATGGCCCTGTGCAGGCTGTTGAGGGTGGCGTAGTCGCCGCAACCCGGACACCAGCGTACATACTGATCGCTTTTATAGTCCTGGGGGGTATATTTGATATCTGTATTCATATTTCAAGCTTCCAATATTTTTGTAAATTCTTCAACCAAACGGGATACGACAAACGGTTGTCCCTTGATGCGGTTGAACTTGCAGGGACGGAATCCGTCGATCTTGCTGCGCAAGTAATCGGCAAACTGGCCGCTGTTTTGTTCAGCCACTACTACTTTTCCGTATCGGGCAAGTGTCTCTGCGGTGTTTTTCGGCAGTGGCCGGATGAACCGGAACACGGCTACCGCTACTTTCCTGCCTTCTTGCCGCATCATCTCCATGGCTTCATACAGATGGCCGGAAGTGCCGCCCCATCCCACAATCAGCAAATCGGCGTCCCGGTCGCCGACAACCTCCAGTTCGGGGATATAATCGGCGATCCTGTCGATTTTCGCTTGCCGGGCGGTTACCATTTTCTGATGATTTTCCGGATCGGTAGCGATGGCGCTGCTGTGGTAATCCTTTTCCAGTCCGCCGATGCGGTGGGCGAAGCCTTCCGTACCCGGAATCGCCCAGTAGCGCACAAGGCTTTCCGTGTCGCGCAGGTAGGCTTTCCAGGGCGCATCGCCTGTATAGCCGGATACGTAATTCGGTTGTATGGCCGGATAGGTATCCAGGTCGGGAATCCGCCACGCGGCGGCGCCGTTTGCCACAAATCCGTCGGTCAGGAGAATGACGGGCGTCATGTGTTCGACCGCCAGTTTGCCTGCCCAGAAAGCGGCGTCAAAACAGTCGGTTGGCGTAGTGGCGGCCAGCACGACAACCGGACTTTCACCATTGCGTCCGTAGAGCGCCTGCATCAGGTCGGTTTGCTCGCTTTTGGTCGGCATTCCGGTTGACGGCCCGCCCCGCTGCACATCGACAACGACTAACGGCAGTTCGGCCATGACGGCCAGCCCGATGGCTTCACTTTTCAGGGCCAGTCCGGGGCCGGAGGTCGAGGTGGCGCCCAGGCAGCCGGCAAAACTGGCTCCAATGGCCGTACAGACGCCTGCGATTTCGTCTTCGGCCTGTAGGGTGATCACGCCCAGGTCTTTCCGCTTGGCCAGTTCCTGCAGAATTTCCGTAGCCGGCGTAATCGGATAACTGCCAAGGAACAGTCTCAGTCCGGCCTTTTCGGCAGCGGCAATCAGACCGTATGCCGTTGCCGTATTTCCGTTGAGGTCGGTGTAAAATCCGGGCGGGATATGTGTACTTTCGATCCGGTAGGTGGAAACGGAGGCATGAATGTTGTTTCCGTAATTGTAACCGTCGGTCAGCGCCTTGATATTGGCCCGGGCGATGGCGGGTTTCTTCGCAAATTTGTTTTGCAGCATGTGCATGGCGCTGTCTAACGGACGGTCAAACAGCCAGCATACCAGCCCCAGCGTAAACATGTTCTTGCATCGCAGCACGGATTTGTTGTCCAGACCAAATTCCGTCAATCCCTCCCGCACCATCGTCGAGATGGGAGCAGAGACAATCTGCCTGTTCGCAATATCCAGTTCCTTGAAGGGATCATCAGTCGCGAAGCGGGCTTTTTCGAGGTCCCTGGCCTGAAAGGAGTCCGTGTCAATGATGATGATTGCATTGGGTTTAAGCCGTTTCGCATTTACTTTCAGCGCAGCGGGGTTCATCGCCACCAGTACGTCGGCCTTGTCGCCCGGCGTATAAATTTTCTTCGAACCCAAATGCACCTGAAAGCCAGAAATGCCGCTAAGCGAGCCTTGTGGTGCGCGTACTTCGGCCGGATAATCCGGAAAGGTGGAAATATCATTTCCGAAGATGGCGGATAGATTGGAGAAAATCGTCCCGGTCAGTTGCATCCCGTCACCGCTGTCTCCCGAAAAACGGATGACTACCTGATCCAGGGTTGTTACTTTTGTTGTTTCTGTCATTTTAAGCAAGTATCAAAATTTATTAGACTTTTTTGTTCAATCCGACTTCCGTCAAACAGTCAATGACCGTTCACGGTGCAATAAATTGCTTTGCGTTTTGTTTCTATTCAAGTTACATACTGTTTTATTGTCCAAATATAGTCATTAATCTGCCGAAGCAAATCGGCGTTTGATTTTTTTACGGAAACAGCATCTTTTCAAGGCGTGTAATCAGCACATTTGTATCCGCCCCGGTATTCACCGTGTCGACAGGGAGAACGATATCCGCCTGTTCGTAATACCGGCTGCGTTCGGACAGGGAGGCTGCAATGTACTGCCTCAGTTCTTCCCCCGAGCGGTTTTTCAATACCGGACGTGTATCCCTGCATGGTTCCGTGCGTTTCACTATTTCGTCGACGGAAAGTTTCAGGTAAACCGTCGTTCCCGCCATGTTCATAAACGCCATGTTCCCGTGAAAGCAAGGCGTTCCGCCACCCGTAGAAATTACCGCATCCTCAAACTCACTCACCTCGCGGAGCGTTTTCCGCTCTATTTCACGAAAGCCGTCTTCGCCTTTTTCCTCGAAAATGCGGCGGATCGTTTGATGATAATGCTCTTCGATGAAGTGATCCGTGTCAATGAATGAAAGGTTCATTTGTCTCGAAAGCGCTTTCCCCAGGGTCGTCTTTCCGGCTCCCATGTAGCCGATTAAAAAAATACGCCGTATCTGTCCCGTTGTTTTCATGCGGACAAAAGTAATCATTTCCTGCGGAAAATTCCGCACCATTTCATACAAGGCATTTCAGATTACCGAAAGACATTCAGCGGTTCAGCGGTTTTGAAAACGAGGCTTTGCGGAGTTAGTCGGGCGCCTTTACGCTTCTGCCGATCGGCAAAAGCGTAAGCACGAAAACAAATCCGCTTCTGCCTGTCCGAAGAGTGAAGCGTTACGCAAAGCCATGACATCGCGTCTGTTCGTCATGGTTGTTAAATGTCAACATCCCAGCACAACCACTTTGCTTGCTTCATCAACTGTCCACGAAATTTTTTCGTCCCACGACAGTTCTTTTGCTTTGGGACGACGGTCGAAAATCACTAAATAGGCGGGCGTCGAAGCGTCTATCCTGTCGCGATATGCCTGTATCTGCTCCAGTCCTTCTTCGCGGACAACGGCGGGCGTGTCGTAGTAATAAATGTTTTTCACTTCGATGATGTAGTTTTTGCCGGCATATTCGACCATCAAATCCATCCGTCCGCGACCGGCGGCATATTCTCTGTCAATATGTCCGCCGCCGTTGGTCACCCGCTGAAGAAACGCCATCAGTAACAGATGCGGAAATGCTTCGGTGTAATTGGATTTCTCTTCCCATACTTCCGAATGGCGCCGCCAAAACTTTTGAAATTCAAGTAGCAGTCGGTCCATATCCAACTCGCCGTTCGGCTTCTGCCATTGCCATGACGGCTCCTGTATCGCCAACTGTGTGCTGAATGTCATTTGACGGGCGATTACCTCCCGGTATATCGGATTGGCTATTTGCAATGTGCCTTTTTCTATTGTTACAAGACCGAGATCCATACACAGCCGGAATGCTTCGCTTGCCGCTAACGACGGATTTGATTCTCCGGTAATCAGCGATTCTATAACACAGCGTATCTGCGGATCTTCCAGGCGATAAGCCAAAGCGTCGAGATGCGTTTCACGCGCCAGAATCATCTGTTCCCGCGCTTGGCGGATGTGTTCCAGAGTAACGGTCTCCGTACTTTCACTGTCCAAAATACGCATTGTCGCCCGTTTAAACAGTGAATTTACAATCCATGGCTGTCCTTTTGACTGTTCATAAACGTAATCAAGTGCTTCCCGAGTGATTTGCTGTCCTGTTTCTTCCGTTCGCTGAGCAAACAATTTTGATATGTCTTCCTTAACGAAGTTGGATAACATTGCCGAATCTTCCTTGATATTGAAAGGTGAACCCGGATTGACCGGTTTTCCGTCTTTGGCTGCAATGATGTAATCCTTTAAATCGCGCATTCCGACCAAAGCAATGGATATCGGAAACGTCCCTGTTGCGCGAGTGGCAAAACCTCCGCGCAACTGCCGCAAAAAACTGATCATTGTTTCGTCAACAAGTACATCCACTTCGTCGAATAAAACAATCAACGGTTTGGGTGCGACCAATTTTGACCAGTTACTGAGGATACTGCTCAACATGGAAAAATGATTGTGGTCATCGGTGGCAGGAACAGGTAATTTGTTCCATCCGGCGGCATCTCGAATAGCGTCGCGGAGAGCCGGCATTGCCCGTTCGGCTTCCGAAATTCTATCGCATCTTTCTACCGTCACATAACAGGCAACGGCTTCTCTGCCGGCATTGATTTTGCGCGCCCAACTTTGCAGAAAAGTAGTCTTTCCCGTCTGTCGCGGTGCATGAAGCACCCAATATAGTTTGTCCTCTATATAACGGTCTAACTGCGCTCCGACCAAACGTTCTTCGGGCGGAAGCATGTAATGATCTTCAGGATTACATGGTCCTGTGGTATTAAAAAAACGATGTCTGCTCATATGCTTTAATGTTTTATTTTCATCTATCTGTGTGAATTTCATACGGGTTACATTTCGGATTTTAAATTACCTCGCAAAAATAACGGATTTATTCCGGACAGCCAAGCCTCCGAGAGCATTCCTCCTCTGCATCGGGAAGATACGGGCAGGCGTTTTTACCTGTCGAGCAGTAACGTTACGTCGTGTCGAGTAGTAACGTTACGTTGCGTCGAGTAGCAGCGTTACAAAGAGATGCTTTGTAGCGTTACAAAGAGACGCTTTGTAGCGTTACAAAGAGACGCTTTGTAACGTTACAAAGAGGCGCTTTGTAGCATTACAAAGCGCCTCAACGGTTCGGCATACTTTGCGGAAGCGTGTCGGGGGCTATTTTCGGCGATGGACGGGCGACTCGCTCTCCGCCGTTTTTTCCGTGAGGTTGCCGGACGTGACGGGAAATTTATACATCGAAACGTGTTTTTTTCGTTTCAGCAAGTTACGGCGCGCATGACAAATCTTCGAAACGTACGGTCCACGAGCCGTCGTCCGGGAATCCGGGCGCATGGGTATTCGGCGCGCCATCCCAGCCTGCCGCCATCATTGCAACGGCATATAACAATCCTCCATTGGACGGGAAATAGGGGAACGGACCGCCTGTGCTCAATCCAACCTGATTGTATGTGTTTTTGCACGAAGGATGCAGCAGGGCGTTGACGGCAATCCGCGTTTCGCCGTTGCGGGCTGCCGCCATTGCCATCATTGGGAAATCCCAACCCCAGCATCTGTCCCATTGCCATGTTTCCCAAACTTTGTGGACGGTACGTTTGCGCGTTTCGGCGTCCGTACCGTCGCCGGGCAACATGCCGCCGGGTCCGGTCAGCGACGGATGTTCCCAGTTCATTTCCGTATAGGTGTCGAACATGTTCTCCTGCGATAAATAGACCCCGTCCCGAACGGGCAACGGCGCGAGGTGTGCGATTATTTCGTCCCAGTGCGGGTTGCGCGACAGACCGAGCCGTTCGCGCCAGGTTTGCGCCCAGCGAAGTCCGGTGCGCCAATAGGAAAGCTCAAAGGTGGGATTCCGTGATATGCGGTAGTTGCTGTTTTCGGAAACCGTAGCCAGCGGAGGACCCAGTACGTAATGTTGCGCCGTTGTGTCGAACACCGCGAATGTGGCCATAAATTCAGCCGATTCCTGTACGGTTGCGCGCCATTTGTCAAGCGTTTCGTTTGTGGGGGAGAGGCGGTATTCCAGTTCGGCATAGAAAATCGGATGCGGCTGTTGCCAAATCAGCAGGGGGCCGGTTCCCGAAGGAGAGTCTTCGGCGTCGGGTCCTGTCATTTTGGGCCAGCGTGCGCCGGCGAAGCCTTGCGAACGGGCAAGTTTGCGGGCTTGCGGCAATAGGTCGCGATACCATTTCAGGCTTTTGTTCATCAGATGCCACCGATTCCAGAGGGCGTAGTGGGCGCCGTGCCACCAGTGCATCTCCAGATGAAATTTGCCGTACCATCCGCTGTTGTTGAACAATCCGCTTTCCTGTGGCGGAAGGGAACCGGCTTCGTTGACGGCGAGCAGGTATTGCGAGAGGACGATGCGCCGCTCCAGTTCCATCCAGCGCGGGTCGTGGCTGCCCGACAGGTCGATGGCGCCGCCGGTTTTCCAGAACCTCTGCCAATGACTGCCCGACGCCTGCATTGCCCTGTCGAACGAAGGCGGTGCGTCCGATGCTTTGGCATCCGCATACTGTACGCTGAATGTTAACGTCTCCGCTTTTGAGTCTGGCGTCAGGATAAAGCGGTGTGTTGCCGTTTCTTCAAATCGAGCTTTCCCGTCCCATGACATGGCGGCGTGATAGCGTGTATCGTCCATCCGGCGTTGCAGGTCGGTACGATTACTGCTGTTGGAAAGGAGGAGGGTTTGATGGCGTTCCGGCGTTGTCCAGTCGGCTCCGGTATGGCCCGGATGTCCGTAGGGAAAAGTCCATTCCACCAGCAGACGTCCCTGTTGCAGCAGCGGCGTGTTCACCTTGACGGCCAGACTTCCCGTTGCCGGTTCGACGCAGGTAATGACATGAACGGATACGCCATCGACCGTGTAGCGGCTTTCAATGACACCGTTCCACATATCCAGCGTTTGCCGGATGTTTTTCACGTCGCCGGGTTCGATGAGTTGACCCTTGTTGTTCCGTATCAGGAAACGCAGACGTCCGAGACAAATCCGGTGTGGATTTTCGCGCATCCAGCGGTAGAGTTCCTCCTGCCCCTGTGCGGAGGAACGATAGGAGAGCGTGCGTCCGTGGAAATCGTAGTCCTGCAGGCGGAGAGCATCGTGTTTTCCTTCCACGGGACAGGGGACGGAGTGCCAACCCCATTGCGACATGGTGTTGCCGCAGAATGTCTGTAGTCCTGTGGCGTCGATGCCGAAGGCTATTTCCCCGTTGCCGACCTGCAGCAGTTCGGACGACGAGAGGCTGTCGAGCGTTACGGTATGCCGCTCGACCAGCGCCTTGCGGTCTATCGGCGTGCGTCCGTCACATGCGTTCCGCAGCATGAGCTGTTCGCGTCTCGCGTCGTCGTGACGGCAGATCAGGCCGGATTTCCGCCCTTGCAGGATTTTCATCTTTTCGGCATAGCGGCGTCCCAGTTCACGTTCCGATGCAGCGTCGAAGTGAATACCGTCCGGCATGGGCATGAGGCCGCTGCTCGAAACAACGTCATACTGCGCTATCTCTTCCACTGCGTCGTGAAAAATCTGCGTGATCGCAGCTATGCCCGGTTTGTGCGCTGAAAACGGCGCCAGCTCGCCGGCAAGAAAGGGTACGCGCCCGGCGTGCAGGTCGTGTCGCAGCGTTGCCACAAAGCGGACAAACTTGTCTTTGTATGTGTCGATCCGTGTCGGCGTCTCGGAGTCGTTTTCGCCCTGATGCCAGAGGATACCTTTCAGTACGCCGTCTTTGAGCGCCAGTTTGGTGCGGAGCAGCATATCATCGTAAGGATAACTCCCGGTCTGTTCAAAAAAGGCGCCTGCCTGCCAGACGTCTATCCCCGAACCGCCAACCGCACACGGCACCAGTCCGATAGATACGTCGCTCTCTGCCTCCCTGAGCATCTCGCGGGCAAACGTCAATCCCGGTCCTGTGCCTGCGGCGGGTTTGTCGAAATGCAGCGGGTCTTTTGCCGTTTCCCAGTCGCCCGCGCGGTTCAGGCGCAAAATACGGCGATCGGGCATTGTGTCCTGCGGCTCCACCACGCCCCGCCCTGCCATGTTCGACTGGCCGATCAGCAGGTAGATGTGAAAATTTTCTCTCGACAGAGGCGTTGAGGACTTCTCGCGCACCTGCGGTCGCAAGCTCTCCTGTGCCGCCAGTCCCATGCATCCCAGACATACAGCAAAGAAAAGACTTGTCCGGCGCTTCACGTATTCACCCGTCATACTCCTGAAATACAATAAATTCATATCGGTATTACTTGAAATTAATGGAGTAAAGATACCCATTTTATCAGGCGGGCACTACGATATTCATTTTTTTAGATATATCCTTCATCTTGATTCTCACATGTTGTGTGTGATTTGAACTTTTCCATGCTCTACCGTCTGTTATGGCTATTTCTTTTTTGAGGTGCTGTCAGGAATCTCTGCGGGACTCCTCGGCAGCCGGTGAGTTTGCCGAACCTGTATATGTATGAGGATAACGGATAGTACCTCAAAAAAAGAAATAGCCGTTTTTTTGTATCTTTGCCCCCGTTTAAAAACAAGCAACGATCATATGCAAAAAAAATTAGTCATTGTAGAATCCCCGGCCAAAGCCAAAACAATAGAAAAATTTCTTGGGAAAGACTATCAGGTTTTGTCGAGCTACGGACATATCCGTGATTTGAAGGCAAAGGAATTTAGTGTTGACATCGAACATGATTATACTCCCCAGTACGTCATTCCGGCAGACAAGCGGAAAGTGGTTGCCGAACTGAAGAAAGCCTCGGCCGGCGCCGAGGAAGTGCTGCTTGCCTCCGATGAAGACCGCGAAGGAGAGGCCATCGCCTGGCATCTGGCGGAGACGCTGGGGCTTGAGCCGGAAAAGACGCAGCGGATCGTCTTTCACGAGATCACAAAAAATGCCATCCTTCATGCCCTGAACCATCCGCGCAGCATCAACATCAACCTGGTCAACGCGCAGCAGGCAAGACGGGTACTGGACCGGATGGTCGGTTTTGAAGTCTCGCCGATTCTCTGGCGGAAAGTCAAGCCGGCCCTGTCTGCCGGTCGCGTGCAGTCCGTAGCCGTCCGGCTGCTGGTGGAACGCGAGCGGGAAATACAGCAGTTCGTTTCGGAGGCTTCCTACCGCGTGACGGCTCATTTCCTTTTGTCCGACGGCCAGACACTGCTGAAAACGGAACTGAACAGGCGACTGAAAAACAGGGAAGAAGCCCGGGATTTTCTGCAATTCTGCCGCACGGCGGAATTTGTCGTTGACGACATCTCCACCAAACCCTTCAGAAAGTCGCCGCCGCCGCCCTTCACCACCTCCACCCTGCAGCAGGAAGCCGCCCGCAAGCTGGGCTTTTCCGTATCGCAAACCATGATTGTTGCTCAGCGGCTATATGAATCGGGATGCATCACTTACATGCGTACCGATTCGCTCAATCTGAGCGATCTGGCGCTGGGGGCCTCCCGCGAAACCATCACCGGAACGTATGGCGAAAAGTATTACCGGTTCCGGAAATATCAGACGAAAAGCAAGGGCGCTCAGGAAGCGCACGAGGCCATCCGTCCGACGGACATGAGCGCGCCGGAAATCCACGGAAGCGTCCAGGATAAAAAGCTATATGACCTGATCTACAAACGTACCCTCGCCTGCCAGATGGCAGATGCCGAACTGGAACGGACAACCATTACCATCGGCATCGGGGGAAAAAAGGAAAAATTCACTGCCACGGGCGAAGTCATTCAATTTGACGGATTTCTGCATGTCTATATGGAAAGTGTCGACGAGGATGCCGAAAAGGAACAGGAGAACGGACTGCTGCCTCCGGTCGCGCTCAACGAAACGCCGGGCCTGTCTGAAATGACGGCTGTCGAACGCTTTACGCAACGTCCGCCGCGCTATACGGAAGCCACTCTGGTCCGTCGCCTGGAAGAACTGGGTATCGGTCGCCCCTCTACCTACGCCCCGACGATCCAGACAATCCAGAACCGGGAATACGTTGTGCGCGGCGACAGGCCGGGCAAAGAACGCACGTACGGTATCCTTGCGCTGAAAGACGGCCAAATCACCTCCGCGGACAAAACGGAAGTGGTGGGTGCAGACCGCAATAAACTGTTGCCTACCGACATCGGCATCGTTGTCAACGACTTCCTGGTGGACTATTTCCCCGATGTGATGGATTATAACTTTACGGCCAGCGTTGAGAAGGAATTTGACGCCATTGCCGAGGGTGAACTGGCCTGGACCCGTGCTCTGGACAAGTTTTACAAGTTTTTCCATCCGATCGTGGAAGCTACCTCCGCCGTCAAGACGGTGCACAAGGTGGGGGAACGCCAGGTCGGTATCGACCCCCAAAGCGGCGAACCGGTCTTTGTCAAGATCGGACGCTATGGCCCGATCGCCCAGATCGGACAGGGCAGTCCGGATAACAAAGATGCGCCCAAACCGCGTTTTGCCTCGCTGATGAAAGGTCAGTCCATCGAGACCATCACGCTCGAAGAAACGCTGAAACTGTTTGATCTTCCTCGCTCGGCCGGTGAATTTGAAGGCGATGAAATCACGGTCGGCCTCGGACGTTTCGGCCCGTATATCCGTTTCCGGGATAAATTTATTTCCATCCCCAAAACATTGAATCCACATACCATCAGCGACGAAGAAGCCATTCGGCTGATCAGGGAAAAACGGGCCAGGGAAGCGGAACGCATCATCAAACAGTTTGAGGAAGAACCCGGCCTGGAGGTTCTGAATGGCCGTTACGGCGCATACATTGCCTGTCAGGGAGTGAACTACCGCATTCCGAAGGACATGAAACCGGACGAACTGACATTGGAAGCGTGCCGGAAGATCATAGAACTGTCGCCGACAAAAACCGGCAAAAGCCGAAAAACAGGCAAAAGAAATGAAAAAGGGGCTGTCTCAAAATGAGGCAGCCTCCTTTTTGTTTTCAAGCGGCACAAACCCTGTTTTCCAGTGGAAACGGCATCTCCGGCGAACGTTACCGTAGCATCCTGCCGCACGGCCTGCTCCTTTCCGGACACGGCATGTTACAGGCGTACCTCCTTTGGCTGCTTACCAGTTGAAATAGCGTTTGGCGTTATAGTAGCATATGTCTTCCACCATGCGACCGATGAATGTGATCTCCGTGGCGGGGAGCAATCCCTTTTCGATGTCATTTCCGAGCAGGTTGCAGAGGAGGCGGCGGAAATATTCGTGTCGCGGATAGGACAGGAAACTGCGCGAATCGGTCAGCATACCGACAAAACGACTCAGCAGTCCCAGCGCCGAAAGCGCATTCAACTGGTTTTCCATGCCCGTCAACTGATCGAGGAACCACCAGGCCGAACCGTACTGCATCTTGCCGGGCAGAGAGCCGTCATTGAAGTTGTACAGATTAGTTACCATCAGTTCGTTATCTCTCGGATTCAGATTGTACACAATCGTTTTGGTCAGGTTGCCTTCCCGGTCGAGCCGATCGAAGAAGCGGTTCATGGCGGCGGCTACCGGGCAGTCGTCGATGGCGTCGAATCCGGTGTCCGGGCCAAGGTGGCTGTACATGCGCGTGCTGTTGTTGCGGATGGCGCCGATGTGGAACTGCTGTACCCAGCCGGCTTTGCTGTCCATGACGGCCAGTTCGTACAGCATGGCCGAACGGAACTTGTTCACCTCTTCGGAGGAGGGTGTTTTACCGGCGCGTACTTTCAGGAACACCGACTGAATCTCGGCGCCGGTGTAAGGCTCGGCATAAAAGGTTGTCAGGCCGTGATCGGAGAGGTTGCTGCCTTCGGCGGCGAAGAAGTCGTGACGGCGTTGCAGGGCGTCGAGCAGGTCGGTATACGTAAGGATGGACAGTCCGGAGGCTTCCTCCAGCCGAAGGATATACGCGTTGTAGTCCTGCGGGTTTTCGATGGCCATGGCCCTGTCCGGTCGCCAGGTGGGAACAACCCTGACGGAAAATCCGCTTTCCCGGATGGCCCTGTGGTAGACGAGCGGGTCGGCAGGGTCGTCGGTAGTACCGACTGCTTCCACGCGCATGCGTTTCATCAGCGCCTGCGGAAGAAATTCAGGTGTTTGCAGTTTGGCGGTACATGCTTCGTAGACGCTGCGGGCATTGGTCGATTTGAGAATCTCACGAATCCCGAAGATACGGTTCAGTTCCAGATGCGTCCAGTGATATAGCGGATTGCGCATGGTGTAGGGCAGGGTTTCGGCCCATTTCTCGAATTTCTCATACGAAGACTTATTCCCCGTAATGTATGCTTCGGGCACACCGTTGGCGCGCATGGCACGCCACTTGTAGTGGTCTCCTCCCAGCCATACTTCCGTCAGGTCGGCGAACGGCTGATTCTGCGCGATCCGTTTCGGATCCAAATGACAGTGATAGTCAATGACGGGCATTTTGGCGGCATGTTTGCGATACAGTTCGCGCGCCGTATCGGTTTGCAGCAGAAAGTCTGCGTCCAGAAAAGTTTTCACAGGCTGTTATTTTCTATATTTTTGAATATAAGACAAAGCGTTTCCGCATAAATCCGTAATCGTTTTCCAGTCGCCGGCGTTCACCGCTTCCTTAGGGAAGAGCATGGAACCCATGCCGACGCATGTCACGCCGGCTTTGAACCAGGCGGCGAGGTTTTCTTCCGTCGGTTCGACGGAGCCGGTCGCCATGAGCATGGTCCAGGGCATCGGCGCCCGGACGTTTTTCACGAACGAAGGGCCTCCCACGCTGCCGGCGGGGAAGATTTTGCACACGTCGCAGCCGGCCTCCTGAGCGAAACCGATTTCGGATACGGACCCGCAACCGGGTATGTACGGGACCGACCGGCGGTTGCAGACCTTCGCCACTTCCGGGTTGAAGAGCGGGCCGACGACGAAGCCGGCGCCCGTTTGCAGGTAGAGCGCAGCCGTCCCAGCATCCACAATGGAACCGATCCCGAGGATCAGTTCGGGACATTCGCTTGCGGCAAACCGGACGACTTCGGCAAAAACATCCTGCGCAAAGTCGCCGCGGTTGGTAAACTCAAAGACACGTACGCCACCGTCGTAACATGCTTTCACGGCATGTTGAACCGTTTTGCCGTCCGGATGATAATAGACCGGAATCAGGCCTGTCCGGACCATGGTTTCCAGTGTTTGCAGTTTGGTAAATCGAGCCATTTTTATATATGGTTTAATGTGTATTGAACGTTTTCTCGGCCACGGCCTGAACCACATTCAGCACGTAGTCGCCCAGTTTTTCACATTCGCAGACAAGGTCCATGTAGTACACCGTGTCGGAGTATTTGTATTCCTTTCCGTCGATGCTTTCGATGCTTTTGCTTTTCAGCATGTCGCGATAGGTGTTGATTTCATTCTCCTTATTATAGGAGCAGGCCATGTCATGCTGGGAAATATGCTGTTTGTGCAGGAGGAGGTTCATGTGCTCCAGCGCCTCTTCGACAAGCCGGAACATGTGTTCGATATGACGGTACTGTTCTCCGGTGAAGTCCGATTTGGCATCGTTTCGGCGTTTGACGGTGCGTGCCATGTTGTAGCAGGCGTCGGCAATGCTTTCGATTTCGGAATCGGCGCGCAGCATGATGCGTACGCTGTCCTTTCCTTCCGCGCTCAGTCTCCCTTCCAGCACTTTGGTCAGGTAGTCGGCGATTTCAATGTCCATCCGGTCGCTGATTTCTTCGTATTTCTTGATCCTGTTGAACTGCTGCAGGAAGAGTTCTTCGTTTTTTTCATACAGCAGCTTTTTCACCATCCCGAACATCCGCGCGATGCGGTCGCCATAGACGGCAATTTCCTTTCGTGCCTGCATCAGCGACAGTTCCGAAGTTGAAAGGATGCCGGTCGAGATGTGTTTCAGTTGGAAATCGCTTTCCGTTTCGCCCGGCGCGGCCGGAATGATCGCAGAACAGATGCGGACATACAGTTTTACGAACCAGATCATGATGCAGATATTACAGAGGTTGAACATCGAATGAAACAGAGACAGCCCGTATGAAACCGAAACCTGCAACGAGAGCAACTGTTTTTGCAGGGAAATCAGATGCGCGTCGGTCAAAGGCCGGTTGGAGGTGATGAGTTCGATCGTTTGCGGATCAAGCGTGCCGAGAAAACTGTTCAGCTCATAGGGATTGCCCGGCCCGAACCGGGTGATGATCCATGAAATCAGGTGGGAGAAGGGATAAAAGAATGCGATACACCAGCAAACACCGAAAACATTGAACATCAGATGTGCTATGGCCGCCCGTTTGGCCGCTGCATTGGCCGGGATGGCGGCGAGATTGGCCGTGATCGTCGTCCCGATGTTTTCACCCAGCACCATGGCGGTAGCCATCTCAAAGGGAATCCATCCCTGCGTACACATAATCAGCGTAATGGCAACCGTGGCGCTCGACGACTGCACAATCACGGTCAGGATGGTGCCGAGCAGCAGAAACAGCAGCACGGAACCGTATCCCAGAGAGGTATAGTCCTGTATGAACGAGAGTACTTCCGGATGGCTTTGCAGGTCGGGGACGGAACTTTTCAGGTAATACAGCCCCAAAAACAGCAGTGCGAATCCCATGATAAATTCACCCAGCGACTTCCAGTTACTTTTTTTGGAGAACAGCATCGGAAGTCCCACCGCGATCAGGGGCAGCGCAAAGGCGCTGATATCTACCGAAAAGCCGAAAAGGGATATGATCCATGCCGTCACCGTCGTTCCCACGTTTGCGCCCATAATGACGCCGATTGCCTGGGCCAGATTAAGCAGTCCCGCGTTGACAAAGCTGACGACCATGACCGTCGTAGCGCTGGACGACTGGATGATCGCCGTAATAAGCAATCCGGTCAATACGCCCGTGAAACGGTTGGTCGTCATGGCGGAAAGTATGTTCCGCAGGCGATTGCCGGCCACTTTCTGCAGTCCTTCGCTCATCGTCTTCATTCCGTAGAGAAACATTCCCAGAGCGCCAACAAGCGTCAGAAAGTCCAAAAAAGAATAGTTCATAAGAAGCTGTTTAAAAAAATACTTGCGTTACTTTGCCCGCAAATATATGCAAAATATCCGAGATGCGGGAGATATGCCGGTGTGGATGCGACCGGAGCGGAAATGGACCGGTGAACAAAAAACATGACAAAACCCTACTGCGCGAAATGTCATATAACGTGCGTTCGAGCCGGGAAAAGACAAAAGAACCGCAAAAACGGACGGATTCATGCTTCTGTCCATAGACAGATCCGTAAAAACGGACGGATTCATGCTTCTGTCCATGGACAGAACCGTAAAAACGGACGAATTCATGCTTCTGTCCATGGACAGAACCGTAAAAACGGACAAATTCATACTTCTGTCCATGGACAGATCCCAAAATGCGAACGATTCATGCTTCTGTCCATGGACAGATCCAAAAAAGCGAACGAATTCATACTTCTGTCCATGGACAGATCCTAAAAAACGGACGGATTCATACTTCTGTCCATGGACAGATTCGCAAAACAGACGAAATCCAAAGGTTCCGTGAAATGTTGTATTTCGGACGGCCGCAGGTCGGCGTGAAATCCGCCCGCGCCTCCGGCAAGACTTTCGGCAAGCGCCCGGCTGTTTTTTCAGCTGATCAGACTCCAGTTTTTCCGGCCGAACAGCCTGTGCAGCCGTTCGCGCAGGAGCCGGTTCCGGGAGGATTCCAACTGTGGATCTTCGTTCAATACCTGTTCGGCGAGGTCGCGGGCAAAGCGGAGTATCCGGCTGTCGGCTGTCAGGCTGGCGATTTTCAGGGACAGGCCGATGCCGCTTTGCTGGGTCCCTTCCAGGTCGCCGTGGCCGCGCATGCGCATGTCGGCTTCCGCAATCTCAAAACCGTCATTGCTGTTCACCATTATCTCCAGCCTTTTACGCATCTCGCCGCTCAGCTTCGAGGAGGTGACCAGCACGCAGAACGACTGCTCGGCGCCCCGTCCGACGCGCCCGCGCAACTGGTGCAACTGAGACAGGCCGAAGCGTTCGGCGCTTTCGATCACCATCACCGAGGCATTCGGCACGTTCATGCCCACTTCGATCACCGTCGTGGCCACCAGAATCTGCACCTCGCCGGACACAAACCGCCGCATTGCATCCTCCCTGTCCTTCGGTTTCATTTTGCCGTGTACCATGCAGACCGTATGTTCCGGAAATACTTCGCGGAAGACCCTGAAACCTTCTTCCAGGTTCCTGTAGTCCATCGTTTCGCTTTCTTCGATCAGGGGATAAACGACATACACTTGCCGCCCTTTCCGGATTTCGTCGCGCAGGAAAGCGTACAGTTCGGCCTTCCTGCTGTCGAGGCGATGCACGGTTTTGACCGGGCGGCGACCGGGTGGCAGCTCGTCGATCACCGAGACGTCCAGGTCGCCGTAGAGCGTCATGGCCAGCGTGCGCGGGATCGGCGTGGCCGACATGATCAGCACGTGCGGCGGCGCCGGATTTTTTACCCACAGCCGCGAACGCTGTGCCACGCCGAAACGGTGCTGCTCGTCAATGACCGCCAGCCCCAGCGAGGCAAACACGACCGTATCCTCAATCAGGGCATGTGTTCCGACTAACAGCTGCACCTCTCCGCCGGCCACGGCCGGCAGTATCCCGCTCCGCTCCTTCTTTTTCGTGGAACCGGTCAGCAGGGCGATACGAACGGGCATGTCTTTCAGAAAATCCTTCAGCGTTTGATAATGCTGTTGCGCCAGCAACTCGGTCGGCGCCATCAGGCACGCCTGATAGTGATTGTCGGCAGCCATCAGCATGGCCATCAGGGCGACGAGCGTCTTGCCGCTGCCCACGTCGCCCTGTAGCAGGCGATTCATCTGCCGGCCGCTGCGCATGTCGGCGCGCATCTCGCGAATCACCCGCTTCTGTGCATTCGTCAACTCAAACGGCAGGTATTTTTTATAAAAGGTATGAAACAGGTCGCCAATCCTGCCGAATACATGCCCTTTCAGGGTCTGTTGCCGGCTGCGTGCCGACCGGAGGATATGCAGCTGGATAAAAAACAGTTCGTCGAACTTCAGGCGCAGCTGTGCCTTGCGGAGCATATCCGCCGATGCCGGGAAATGGATATTCCACAGTGCATCCGCGAGGGAAATCAGGCGGGTTTGCTCCCATACGTGCGGAGGGAGCGTTTCCGGTATCTGCCGGTTCAGGGTCGAGAGCAGCGCATACTGGATGTGCTGAACGGCACGGGAATGCAGGAAGGCTTTTTTCATCCGCTCCGTCGTATTGTAGAAGGGCATCAGGCCGTTTGCCGTTTGCAGCACCTCTTCCGGCAGGTCCATGTCCGGATGCACCAGGCTGTAACTTTTCCCGAACACCGTCGGTTTGCCGAAGACAACATATTCCCGGCCGGTTTTATATTTCTCCTCAATGTATTTCAATCCTTTGAACCAGACCAGATCAATCACCCCGTTCCCGTCCGTGAATTTGGCAATCAGCCGTTTTGATTTCATCTCGCCGACCGTCTCAAACTGCAGGATATGTCCCTTCAACTGGATGTAGGGCATCTCGCCGTTCACCTCGCTCACCTTGTAGAAACGGCTGCGGTCAACGTATTTGTACGGAAAATAATACAGCAGGTCTTCGCCGGACACGATGTTTGCTTCCTGTTCCAGCACAGCCGCTTTCTTCGGGCCGACGCCCGGCAGATACATGACGGATTGGAGACGGGGATCCATACGCAGTCAGTGTTCCAGCCGTTTCTCGGCGATCAGCAGATCCGTCGGAGTCGTGATCTTGATATTTTCCGGATTGCCGGGCACAAGATGAATGTTTCTTCCGGCAGCTTCCACCACCGATGCATCGTCGGTAAACAGGGGCGAGTACGGCTGTCGGTAAGCCTCCACCAGCCAGTCGTACCGGAACACCTGCGGCGTTTGTACCAGGCGGTAGCGACTGCGGTCAACCGCCCGACTGCGTTCACCGTCATATTCGCGCAGCGACTCGGCAACCGGAACGGCCGGCAATGCTGCGCCATGCTGTGCCGCTCCGCGAAAACAGGCTTCGATGACTTCGGGCGTGACCAGCGGACGCACGCCGTCGTGTATCCCGACCCAGTCACAGGCCTCTGTCGCCGCCAGGCCGTTGCGCACGGAATGAAACCGTGTTTCGCCGCCCGTCACGATCCGGTGCGGCACGTGCCGGTTCAACTCCCGGCACAGCATCTCCCAATACGGTTGATACGCTTCGGGAAGCGCCAGTATCAGCCGCGCGTTTTCATCCCAGCGATTAAAGACTTCCAGCGTGTGCATCAGCACCGGTTTGCCATGAAGCGGCAGAAACTGTTTCGGCAAATCGCTTCCCATTCGCAATCCCTTTCCACCGGCCACGATGATGACCGCACGCTTCACTGCAACTCCTCCAGCGCTTTTTTGACTTCCCCGTCAAACCTGAACAGTTTTTCTCTGCAGATCCGGATGAGCCGACCGGCTTCTTTCACTTTTTCCAACAGGACGTCCGCAGTCAATACCTGCCGTCCCTGCTCCATCTCCGCCATAATAGCCCGAAGTCGCTGCACGGACTCGGCATATGTCATTTCCTTTTCCATTGTAGGGATTTTCCTGCAAAATTACATGGAATTTCCCGGATTGCAAGTGTGTGGAATGTGGCAGCCTTACAGACACGATACGGCAAACTGCACCATTGCGCCGACAGCGTATGAAAGCGCCTCTTCGTCCAGATCGAAACGGTCGTTATGATGTTCCGCACCGCTGCCGGACGTTTCGTTTTTTATGCCGGGAAAAACAAAGACCGTCGGCGCCAGCCGGTTGTATTTCGAAAAGGTTTCGGCGGCATACCATATATATTGATCGCCGGACACCAGACTGCCCGGATAGAGTGCTTCCACTGCCCGGCGCGTCAATTGCGTGAGTGCGGTGTCGTTGAGGACGGGATTCAAGTGAATCCCCATCTCATCCCTAAATTCAACCGTGCAATTATGCGCTTGGGCGATATGTTCACTGACTTTTCGCAGCAGGGCGAACGCTTTTTCGGCTTCCGCCCGGTTGAAGAAACGAATCGTGCCGCCGATGTATGCCGAATTGGGAATGACGTTATAGATTTCTCCCGCCTGCACTTGGGTTATACCCAGCGTCAATGGCTGGGTAATGTCGCGCTGATTGTTCCATGCGATGGAAATACCGGTCAGGATGTTGGCCGCCGCAAATACCGGGTTGACGGACAGATCGGGACGGGAGGCATGACCGCCCCGCCCGACGACGTCGAAGGCAATCGTGCCGGTACCGGCCATGATGGGGCCTTCCCGAATGAAAAACTTGCCCGTATGCAGGTTTGACTTGAGGTGATTGCCGTAAATGGCGTCGATTTTTAACGGCTCCAGGGCGTCGATCATGGCGTCGATGCCGGTGCCGGTTTCTTCACCTTCTTCGAAGATGAAAACAATCTTGCCGGCGAGGTGTTCCCGCAGGTTGTGGAGGATGTGAGCGGCGCCAAGCAAAACGGCCATATGTCCGTCGTGTCCGCAAAGGTGAGCGGCGCCGTCATTTTTGGAAATCCGTTTTTTGGCCTGCGTCAGGTTCTGCGGATGTTCCTGGATGGGCAAGGCGTCAATGTCGGCGCGCAAACCGATGGTTTTACCCGGACGGCGCGTATCCAGTACGGCGTAAAATCCCGTTCCGGCAATCCGCGTGACCGGCAATCCCAACCGGCTGATCTCTTCCCGGAGGAAACGGGAGGTCTCAAATTCTTTGCCGGACACTTCGGGATGTTCATGCAAATAGCCCCTGATTTTCCGCAGATAAGGGTCTATCCGTTTCACTTCTTCCCGCACGGCCTCTTGGGTTACCGGCTTTTGCGCCTTTACGGAAAAAATACAGAAAACGCCGAGCCATAAAATACTGCCTTGAATGATTCTTCTTCCGGTCATGTCTTCAAACGGTTAAAATTGAAGGGACTTGCACGTTCGTGTAAGAGTGCCTTACGCGAACGTGCAGTCCGGCAGTGTTAATTCGATGCAACCGGTTCGCCGTATCCCGGATTCTGGGGACGGATACCCAAATCTTCAAAGGCTGCGCCCTGCGGAATCGGGAAACGGTAGTTGCGTCCTTTGATGTTTTCGACCTTGCCGCGCAGATGTTTGTGGTATCTGGCGAACACGGCGCCGACTTTATGTTCAATCCCGTTTACGGTCGCCACATTGTCGGGGTCGGCAAACTGCTCGTCGTAGTAGGTATAGGTCGGAACCAGCGTAAGGACTGTCGAAAGCAGGTTTTTCCAGCGGGTAAGGTTGAGCCAGCGATGCTGTTCGTACTGGAACTCGTATTCCCATTCATCCTGCACGTCTTTCAGCGTGACCGAAGCCAGGTTGTGGTCCGCGTCGCCGTAGGCCCTCCGGCGAATCTGGTTGATCAGTCCGGTTGCTTCGGCATTGTCCCGGCCGAGCTGAACCAGGGCTTCGGCTTTGGTAAGCAAGGCTTCGGCATAGCGAATTTCAATGCGGTCCACGTCGTTTGTCAGCTGGGTAAGGTATTCCGAGTTATAATAACTTCGATCGACCCCTTTGCCGTTATGAGGCAGGGAATAAGGCCAGTTATAGATGTGCAGGGAATCGTCGACCGGGTTTTTCAGTTCCGTCAAAACAGAGAATGCCTTGCGCGGGTCGTCGTCGGGCCACCAGTCGTATGTATGGACAGGCTGGATATGGGCCGGTTCTTCTTCGTCCCACGGATTATGAGAAGCGCAGTGCGCCTGATGATTGCCCTGCTGATCAATCCCGTCGCCGTCGTGGTGAATGGTAAAGATTTGCTCAGGCCCCCGGCTTTCGTTGGCGCGCCCCCACAGGTTGCGGAAATCCGGCAGCAAACTGTAAAGATTGCTTTTGATCACTTTGTCGGCATAAATGATGGCCGAGTCAAGCCGAGCCGTGTGGTAGGAGACTTCCGGATCGGTCCGGCTGTCTTTAATGGCATCCACCTGCTGCTGCGTAAGCGGATTGTTGCCCCATGCCAGATACACGCGGGCCAGCAGCGTATTGGCAGCGCCTTTTGTCGGAATCACCGGGCTTGTAAGCCCGTTGCCGGACGGAAGTACATCGGCAGCCTCTTTCAGGTCTTTTACGATTTGGCCATACACCTCGTCGATGGATCTGCGCACTTTCGTGTCGCCGCCGGTTTCGAGCAGGAGCGGCGTTTCACCCCAGAGCTGCACCAGATACGAGTAGTACAGCGCGCGCTGGAATTTAGCCTGCGCGATGGCCTGTTCCTTTCCGTTTTCGGTAACTCCGGCCGATTCTTTGATTTGATTGATCGCATCGTTTACAATACCGATGGATTTGTAAAGGGCATTAAACGTTTTGCGCGGATACAGATTGGTGTATTCGATTTTAATCTGAGCCGCAAACGTACAGTCGTCGTCTTCTTTCCCCAAAAAGCTGGTAAAGCCGTCGACCGGCGTATCAATCAGAGAAGTAAACGTGGAACTGAGCGTCTGGTAGGGACGCCAGGCCGAATTGAGAAGCGCAAACGCCGCTTCATCGTTTTCTACAGGCGATGTGATGAGAGGTTCTTCGGGTAGATTGTTTACCGGATCATCTCCGTCGTCGTTGCATGCATGTAACCCCAACCCAAGCGTTACGGCTACAATAGTCTTGATAAATACATTCTTTTTCATTTTTCTAAAATTAATATGTTGATAAAACAATGGATACCGACTCATGTTACGCATCATCCACTTGCTGTTAATGAAGCGTCCAGCCGATGCCGGCGGAAAATGTTTTTGCCGCGGGATAGGCACCGGTGTCAATGCCGCCTGCTATTTCGGGATCGTATCCCCTGTAGGCGGTCAGGGTAAAAAGATTCTGCGCCGAAACGAACAGCCTGACATCCGAGGGCAACGATTTCAGTTTGAACGTATGCCCCAGCGTAATGTTTTTGAGGCGGAAATACGAAGCGTTTTCCACGTGGCGGCTGTCGATGAACTTCAGCTGATAGCCGGCTGTGATCCGGGGAATCTCACCGGAAGGATTTTCCGGCGTCCAGGCGTCGAGCAGGGCGGCCGATACGTTGTAGCTGGATGTGGCACGCTCCAGGTTCCGGCGAAGCGAATTGACCGCCCTGTTCCCCTGCGAACCCTGACAGGATACGAACAGATCGAATCCGCGGCAGGTCAGCGAAGAAGAAAGGCCGTAAATGAAATCCGGATGCACGCTGCCGAGCACGACCCGATCGTTCAGGTCGATATTCCCGTCTTTGCGGATGTCGACAAACCGGACGTCGCCGGGCTGAGGCTTTGCCCCGTTCACCAAAGGCAATTGGGATATGTCTTCGCCGGCCTGTACGATGCCGTCAAAGACAAGCCCGTAAAACGAGCCGAACGGTTCGCCGACTTTCAGTATCTGTTCGTTGTACTGACCGGACAGCAGTTCGTCGTCGCCCCCCAAACCGGTTACCGTATTGATGTTTCGCGAAATATTGGCGGAGACGGTCCAGTTCAGCTTCCGGCTGTTGATGACGACGGCGTTGACTCCAAATTCAATGCCTTTGTTGCTTACGTTTCCGATATTCACCATCTGCCTGTCTACCGGCGAACCGAGCGGCGCCGGTTTTTCAAGCAACAGGTCGAAGGTATTTTTGAAGTATGCGTCGGCCACGAAGTTCAGGCGGCTGTCGAACAGTTCGGCGTCTATTCCGGCATTATACTGGGAAGTCGTTTCCCACGTCAGATTGGGATTGCCGAGATTATCCATCTGGTAAACCGTATGCCCGTTGTATCTTGCCGCCTTGAATATCTGGGCAAACAGAAAATCTCCTATTTCCGCATTCCCCACCTTTCCGGCCGAAAAGCGCAGCTTCAAAACGTTCAACAGCGACTGCCGCTGCAGGAAGCCTTCTGTCTTTCGCTAGAAAAAGTTGACTCTTCAAAAAGAGAAAACGATGCGAATAGAGACAGAAAAACAACGATTGTATTTTAAGGAAGTCATTCGATTACATTACGAGTATGGCTATGG
>JAISMO010000068.1 GCA_031276675.1 Tannerella sp. | reverse complement strand
AAAAAGACGGATTCATGCTGCTGTACATGGACAAAACCGCCCCCAAAAACGATTTCATGCTTCGTACCAGCGGCAGAACCATAAAAACGGACGATTTCATGCTTCGTACCAGCGGCAGATCCATAAAAACGGACGATTTCATGCTTCGTACCAGCGGCAGATCCATAAAAATGACTTTTTTCATACTTCGTACCAGCGGCAGAACCGCAAAAATACTCGGAAACACGATTCTGCCGCTGGTATGAAGCATAAATCCAAAAATACACCCGCTTCCGCCTGTCCGAAGCGTGAAGCAGCGGGCGTGATTTCAAAACAGCAGGATCAGTACGGAGAACACCGTAACCACGGTGATGACCGAGCGAAACCTCTTTTCCGGCAGTTTTCCGACCGCGTAAATCCCGGCGACTGCGCCGGCCAGCATGAAGGGAACGGTATAGAGATTGAGCAGCAGGGACGAAACCGTGATGTTGTGCCATGCAAATACCTGTATCGGGATTTTCAGCCAGTTAATTATCAGAAAGAACCACGCGCCGGTGCCGACAAAGGCGTATTTCGGCAGCTTGACCGACAGCAGGTAAACAGCCATTACCGGGCCGGCGGCATTCCCGATCATGGTGGTGAAACCGCCCAGCAGTCCGAAGGCCGGCCCGTACCACCGGTTTTCAGCCGGACTGTTTTCCTTCTTTCCCTTTTCCGACCGGCCCATGACGATCATCACGACAGCCAGGCATCCTGCCAGCAAATGCCTGAACCGGTCCGGCGGCACAAGCGAATCGACCGCCAGCGCCAGCGCAAAACCGCCCAGCGCCGAAGGCAACAGCCTGAAAATGTATTTCCATTCCGCCGAACGCCGGTAGTACGCCACAGCCAGCAGATCGGAAAAACACAGCATCGGCAGTATCACTCCCGTAGAGGGCCTGGCGCCGAATGCAAGGGCCATCAGGGGAATCATCAGCATGTTGATGCCCTGGATGCCGGTCTTGGACATGCCGATGAGAAAGGCCGAAAGAAAAAGTACTCCCCAGGCCAGCGGGGTTTGTATCGAAAAAAACGTGTCTGCTGCCATGATGCTTCCGGACGGCCTCAGAATTTCTTCTTCCGCAACTCGAAGTCGCGTCCGAGATATTTCTCGCGGACAATTTCGTTTGCCGCCAGTTCCTCGGCCATTCCCTGAAACAGCACTTTCCCCTCGAAAAGCAGGTAGGCGCGGTCGGTGATGCTTAAGGTCTCGTGCACGTTGTGGTCGGTAATCAGGATGCCGATATGTTTGTGTTTCAGCTGAGCCACAATCATCTGGATGTCCTGCACGGCGATGGGGTCGACGCCGGCGAAAGGTTCGTCAAGCATGATGAATTTCGGGTCAATGGCCAGACAGCGGGCTATCTCCGCACGCCGGCGTTCGCCGCCCGACAGCCGGTCGCCCAGGTTGCGCCGGACTTTCTGCAAGCCAAATTCCGCAATCAGGCTTTCGAGCTTCTCCTGCTGGTATTCCCGCGAGGCGCCGGTCATTTCGAGCACGGAGCAAATATTGTCCTCGACCGTCATCTTCCGGAAAATCGACGCTTCCTGCGCCAGGTAACTGATGCCCCTGCGTGCCCGGCGATAAACGGGATAGCCGGTTATGTCCGTGTCGTCGAGATATATTTTGCCTTCATTGGGCGTTACCAGACCGACGGTCATATAGAATGTCGTCGTCTTGCCTGCGCCGTTGGGGCCCAGCAAACCGACAATTTCACCCTGCTTCACGTTGATGGAAACATGGTTCACCACCGTCCGGTTCCGGTATTTCTTCACCAGGTCTTCGGTCCGGAGTATCATCTGCTCTTTGTCGTCCATATCTTCAGTTTTGTCGCAAAGGAACAAAAAAAACCGCAGTCCCGCAGCAGCAGTGCAGGAAAAATCGGGGTAAACGCCTCCCTGCTACCGGATAAAAGAGGCAAACGGGTTTTGGAAAACCGGGAAAGGCATCCCGATTGAACCGTGACCGGTTTGATTCGCCTGATTCCCGGGATTTGCGGAGGAAAAATCAGGCAACCGAAACCTCCTTTCCATCTTGTTTTTTGTTTTACGGTTTGTGACCCGCGTGCGGTTCTTCCAATTTGCGTGCTTTACGGAGCAGGTCGGAGGCAAAGATAAAGTCGTTCAAAGCATCGCTGCTGGACGAGATGACCTCTTCTTTCGAGCCTTGCCATTCCTTAACGCCTTCGTTGATGAATATGATGTTTTCGCCGATGTTCATGACCGAATTCATATCGTGCGTATTGATGATGGTGGTCATGTGATATTCCCGGGTGATGTCGTGAATCAGTTCGTCGATCACCAGCGCCGTTTTGGGGTCAAGCCCCGAGTTCGGCTCGTCACAGAACAGATATTTGGGTTGCAGGGCGATGGCGCGTGCGATGGCGGCGCGTTTCATCATGCCTCCACTGATTTCGGAGGGATAGAGGTCGCCCGTACCGGCCAGGTTCACCCGTTCCAGACAGAACGACGCCCTGCGCCAGCGGTCGCGCACCGTATCATGTGAGAACATGTCCAGCGGAAACATCACGTTTTCCATTACCGTCATGCTGTCAAACAGCGCCGAACCCTGAAACAGCATACCCATCTCGCGGCGCAGACTCTTCAGTTCGGTTTTTCCCATGGCCAGGAGGTTGCGCCCGTCATAAAGTATCTCGCCCCGGTCGGGACGGATCAGCCCGATGATGCTTTTCATCATCACGGTCTTGCCCGAACCGCTCCGCCCGATGATCAGGTTTGTCCGGCCGGTTTCGAACGTCGCCTCAATCCGGTCCAGCACGGTGCGTCCATCGAACGATTTTGTCAGATGATTGATCCGTATCATAGTTACATGAGCATGATGTGGGTAAGAGCAACGTCGGCCATCAGGATCATCACGCTGCTGGTGACAACCGCGTTGGTGCTGGCCTTTCCGACTTTCAGCGAACCGCCCTTGACATTGTAGCCGAAATAGGCGGCGATGGAGGCGATCAGGAAGGCATAGACGACCGATTTGATGACGGAATAGACGATATAGAATCCGTTGAAGTAATACTGCAATCCAAATTCGAAGGACGAAGGCGTCATGCCGTTCCCGAAGAAACTGGCGCCCATGCCGCCAAGGATACCGGTAGTCATGCTGAAGAACACCAGCACGGGGATGAACAGCATCAGCCCGACAATTTTCGGAAGAATCAGGAAATTGGCCGGATTGACGCCCATGATTTCCATCGCGTCAATTTGCTCCGTGACGCGCATGGTACCGATTTCGGATGCGATATTGCTGCCCACCTTGCCGGCCAGAATCAGACACATGATGGAGGAGGAAAACTCCAGCAGAATGATTTCGCGCGTCGTATAGCCGATGGTGAATTTGGGAATCAGTGGCGAGGTGACGTTCAGCGAGATTTGAAGGGCGATCACCGTACCGATAAACACGGAAATAATCACAACAATCCAGATGGAATCTACACCCAGCTTGTATATCTCGCGTACCAGTTGCTTGAAGAACATGCTCCACCGCGCAGGAACGGAGAATGTTTTAGCCATCAGCAAGGTATATTCCCCCAATTGATGCAAAGCTTTGTACATGCTTTTCGTTTTTTTTATTTCAGGCAAAGGTAGCAAGATTTCCGCCGCGGAGAAAATAATTTGATTTTATCCCCCCGGAGCAAACGCATCCCGGTTCGTCCGGATTTTTTCGCCACGGAGCTTCCCGGACAAGGCAAATGCATAATTATCCTTTGCGCGGTATGATTTCGTACATGGCGCAGTCCATTAAAAATTCATCCGGATTTTCATTTTATCATGCCGGACTTTTGTTTTAGCAAAGACATGCTTAACTTTGCGGCATGATCAAGCACTAAAAGAATTATTAATTTCAAATTATATGGTATGAGTGTGACATTACCTGTGACATGCCCGGCGTGCAGGACGCAACTGAAAGTAAAAAGTTATTGTATCGGAGTGGCTTGTTGCATGGATGTGCAATACCTGTTCGGTTTCGGGAAATCTGAAGGGCGGCAAGGGGATTGTTTCCTTTATTATGGCATTGATTGCAGCGGAAACCGTTTCCAAAATTCTGCTTGCGATCACACCGTGAAAAAGCATGCAAGGCAATGGCATCAAGTGCCGCTTGACGCCATGAAGGTACAGAGAGCCGGGATACATGCACAAAATCCGGATAATAATAATAGACCTGCTTTTGCAGCGAAAAAAAATTTCAGGTAATGAAAAAAGTCTCGATTGTCATTTTGAACTGGAACGGGAAAACGTTGATGGAACGGTTTCTGCCCTCTGTGCTGGCTCACACGCCCGAGGCGCTGGCGGAAATTGTGGTGGCGGACAATGGCTCTGCGGACGGATCGGCTGAGATGCTCCGGGAAAAGTTTCCTTCGGTACGGTTACTCCTGTTCGACCGGAACCTTGGTTTTGCCGAAGGCTACAACCGCGCCATGGCCGCTGTCGAAACGCCTTGTGCCGTGCTGCTGAACAGCGATGTGGAAGTGACGCCGCACTGGCTGGATGAGCCGCTCCGCGTGCTGGACGCACATCCCGACGTAGTCGGCGTTCAGCCGAAAATACGCAGCTGGAAACACCGGGAGCGCTTCGAATATGCGGGCGCCTGCGGAGGGTTTATCGACCGCTACGGCTATCCGTTTTGTCGCGGCAGGATCTTAAACTGTGTGGAAGAAGATCGCGGGCAATACGACCGGCCGGTGGAAATTTTCTGGGCAAGCGGCGCCTGCTTTTTCATCCGTACGGACGTCTACCGGCGGGAAGGCGGACTGGATGCCGTTTTCTTTGCGCATCAGGAGGAAATCGACCTGTGCTGGCGGTTGCGTGCACGCGGCTACCGGCTGCTTTGCATTCCGCAATCGGTGGTATATCATGTGGGAGGCGCCACGCTGGAGGCCGAAAATCCCCGGAAAACGTTCCTTAATTTTCGCAACAATCTCCTGATGATATACAAGAATATGCCCGCCGGCGCCCTGCCGCGGGTGATGCGGGTCAGGCGCTGGCTGGACTATCTGGCGGCCGGCCGGTTTTTACTGACCGGCCGGCTCTCCTGTGCATGGGCCATTGTCCGCGCCCGCCGGGCATTCCGGCGGTTGAAGAAGGCATATCGGCCCGTTCGCATGGAGAATTTGTCGTGCGTTAGCATAGACCCCATTCCTGAAATGCTGCCGCAAAACCTCCTCCTTGCCTGCTATCTGAAAAGAAAGAAAACATTCGCGGAAATCGAACCCGAATAAGGGCCGCGCATGATGTTGAACAGGGCGGTCCGGGTTCAGTTTTCAGCAGCTGAAGAGTGGATGCACGGGATACCGGCCTGTTCGGCTACTTCCTCCATGCCTTTGCATATACGTTCTTCGATGCCGGGCAGCCACGGTGCGGGCAACCCGAAAGCCATCATGGATGTACGGCCTTCGTAGCCTCCTTCTTCCAGAATCACGGCCGTCGGGATATAAGCCATGACGTCATTGGCATATCCCATGACGAACGCATGTTCGCCGTAGGTGCGTTTCAGGCGGATGGCATATCCGACGGTCACTTCGCCGCCGAGGGCAAACAGTGGCCATCCGCCGAGGTTCCACGCCTGCAAGCCGTACGGACAGGCTTCCGGGAGCGGCTCTCCCCCGCGCATCTGTCCCAGTATGCGCTTCGCCCAGCGGGTACGGTAGTCGTTGTCGCCGTTGGTCCGAATTATTTCGTTCAAGGCGTCTTCCGACGGAGGGGCGTCCAGCGGCAGCGAGATTTCCCGGTAAGCGGTTTTCAGCACGGGCGGCAGCGCAGTCATGTCTTCCTGCAACACCCGGCTGACGGCAGCCGCAATCGTGACGCCATGCTGTTTGGCCAGCGGGATCGTGCGACGGGGCAAAGGATTCTGGTCGCCGCCGGCTCCCTGAAAAAACAGCGTCGCAACACCCGGATACCATTTCTTCAGCGTTTCCCGTGCATAACCGGGCCAGTCTCCCGACCACAAATAACCGTCCAGCACCGTTGGATGGCAGGCATAACCGAAAACGACGGCCTTGAGTTGCCCCGATGGACTGGTTACTTTCAATACGGGCACGGCAAAATCGTTTGGCCCCTTTAATTCCGTCTGGCGGCTCAGGTCGCGTTCGGAATTGTTTCTCCGGTTCACCTGCATGCGAGCCACGCCGTTGGCGGCATGAAGCGAAACAGGCTCCAGCAGCCGGGAGGCCTTGAGAACCGCGTCGATGATCTGCTTTTCGAAAAAGACGCCGTAACGGTCGATTTTCTCCTCTTCCGCCTTGTCGAGCGGATAAATATCCTCCAGTGAGCCGGGCAGTACCGGCCCCGAATGGGTATGCGAACAGTTCAGGATGATTTGGGAGGGAGTCAGTCCCAGACGGGTTTTCAACTCCTCGCGGATGCGGTCGGCAAGGCCTTTCGTGATGCTTGACACATCCAGGGTTACCAGCACGGAACGGTATCCGGTAGAGTCTTCCAGCACCAGCGCCTTCGCCCACAAGTCCTGTAGCGTGCCCTCGGAAGCATGGGTTCGGGAAGCATAGCCGGCCAGCCACATGTGCTCCGTCGGAGTAATTTTCATCTGGGCCACGCCCGCCTTCCAGCCCGTTGTCGGGAGGGAGGCATCGCTGCACGCCGACAGTCCGAGAGCGACGAGCAGATAAAAAAGAATCGTGTGTAAATGTTTCATCTTATTTTTTTTCAAGTGTAAGTAATTTCTCTGCATTCTCCTGTATTTTGCGGATGGCCGAAACGATGTCGTCCATGTCTTTCCGGTTACCCAGCAACATGTTCTGGGTAAACCAGACGGCCTCTTCCGTACACGCCCGGTCCGCCTCCGGACAAACATTCCGTTCGTTCCAGGCGTGCATATCCAGCGCTTCGGGCGGATACATTTTCCGGTAATTTTTGCTGTTGAAGGTATGTTCCAGATACGGCATCCGGTTGAGCGGAACCGTATATCCGTCGCTGCACGGGATGCCTTCCGCCTGCATCGCTTTCAGGAAAACGCCTCGCGACAAGCCGCTGAAATGTTCCTTTTTGTAACGGAACGGGAACAGATGCCAGGCGGCGCGCGTGACGCCGCCGTACAGCCCGGCGGGGAGAATCCCCGGTATCCGGACGAGCTGTGCGCTCAGGTACGCTGCATTTTCATTGCGCAGGGTCGTTTCCGCTTCCAGCCGGGTCAGTTGCGCCAGGCCGATGGCCGCCTGATATTCGGTCATCCGCAGTTTGGCACCCATCATGATGGCGCCCGCGCCCGGCGCACCGACGGCGCTTCCGTAGGGGTTGCCGTAGTTGTGAAACGAATAGCAGCGGTCCATCAGTTCGTCGTCGTCGCTCACAATGGCGCCACCCTCGCCGACGGCCAGGTTTTTGGAATTTTGGAAACTGAAGCAGCCGGCATTACCGAACGTCCCGACCTTCCGGTGGTTGATTTCCGCGAGCCAGGCCTGACAAGCGTCTTCCACAACCGCCAGGTTGTGTTTGCCGGCAATGGCCATGATACGGGGCATGTCGGCAGGCAGGCCGAGGATATGCACGGGCAGGATAGCCCGCGTGCGCGGCGTGATTTTTTTCTCGATGTTTTCCGGCGCAAGCTGGAACGTCTCCGGGTCTATATCGGCAAAGACCGGCATGGCGCCGGTCATCAGGATAACGGACACGCTGGCGATAAACGAATAGGGCGTGACAATCACCTCGTCGCCGCCACCGATACCCAGCTGAGCCAGGGCGGTATGCAGTGCGCCGGTACCGTTCACCAGGGCCAGACAGCGTCCGGAGCCAATCCGTTTCGCCCATTGCCGTTCAAACTCCGTAACCGTGTCGGCGCGCGACCATACGCCGCTGCGCATCACTTCAAGCAATCGCGCTTCGTCGGTTTCCGGTTGCCACCGCGGCCATTTGGGCCACGGCATACTGCGTACCGGGCGGCCGCCCATGAGCGCCGGCCGTCCGGCGCCCGCGGCAGGAATCACGGAGGCGGACACGCCGGCTATGGCCATCCGGCCGGCGGCCATCATACCCAGTCCGGCCAACGAGTTGCGCCTGATAAATTCACGTCTGGAACAGGATTTTTCAATCATCATGTAATGTGTTTAAAAACTTGTTGTAAATATAGGCGGTTTGAAGGATTCACGCTTCATGGATTCGCGAAAATTAATCCTCAAAAAACGTCCTTTTCCCCGATGGTACTGCTTTCCTTTTCCGGTGCGCCTCTTCTTCCCCGTATAAAAAGAAAAAGCGCCGCTGCGCGAGTTTTTCCGCCTGGCTCCGGGCACAGGGAATCCGTTCCAGCGTATAGGGATGGAAACCGGTGTAATACATCTCCGTAGCCAGCGTCATCGGCGAAGGCGTGAAATCCTGTACCTGTTCCAGACGGAAATGCAGCTTTCCCGTCCTGTCGGCCAGCCGGGCCATGTCAATCTCGGTACATCCCGGATGACTGGAAATAAAATAAGGTATCAGCTGCTGATTCAAACCGCAGGCCCGGTTGATACGTGCAAAATGAGCGTTGAACGCTTCAAACAGGCGAAAGGAAGGCTTGCGCATCAGTTTCAGGACATGCTCTTCCGTATGTTCCGGCGCCACTTTCAGCCGTCCCGACACATGACGGCGAATCACCGTTTCCATGTATTGCCGGGCCGAACGGCAGAAGGACGGTTCTTCATAGGGGTGAAGCAATAAATCGTAACGAATGCCGCTCCCGATACAGATCTTCCTGACCCCGGCCACCTGCTCCGCATCCCGATAGAGCGCCAGCAGCGGGGCATGGTCGGCATGAAGGTTGCGGCAGATGGCCGGCGCCAGACAGGAAGGTTTGCTGCATGTCCGGCAGCGTGTTTCATCCCTTCCCTTCATCCGGTACATGTTGGCCGACGGGCCGCCCATATCGCTGATGTTTCCCTTGAAACCGGGCATGAGGGTGATTGCACGCACCTCCTTCAGGATGGACTCGCGGCTGCGCGAGACGACGAATTTGCCCTGATGCGCCGATATGGTACAGAAAGCGCATCCTCCGAAACATCCCCGGTGGATGTTGACCGAGCTGCGGATCATTTCGAAGGCCGGAATGACTTTGTTGCCGTATTTCGGATGCGGCATGCGCGTGTAGGGCAGGTCGAAGGAGGCGTCCAGCGCGGCCTCGCTCATCGGAGGGCAGGGCGGATTGACCACCACGGTTTGCGTGCCGGTAGGCTGCAGGAGGCGTGCGGCGCGGTATTTGCAGGATTCCTCTTCGATGATCCGGAAATTCCGGGCCTGCTTGCGCCGGTCTTTCAGGCAGTCTTCGAAGGAAAAGAGTTCGATGTCGTCCGGACGGGGCGCTACGCTGCCGGTCAGCCGGACCGTTTGCGGGAGGTCCTGCAGGCGGTGAAAGGGCGCCCCGGCCAGCAGGTGGCGCACCAGCAGGCGGACGGGTTCCTCGCCCATGCCGTAAATCAGCAGATCGGCCGGACTGTCTGCCAGGATGCCGGGTCGCAGCCGGTCCTGCCAGTAGTCGTAATGAGCCAGGCGGCGCAGCGAAGCTTCGATGCCGCCCAGCACCACCGGCGTATCGGGATAAAGCGTCTTCAGAATCTTCGCATAGACGATGCAGGGATAGTCGGGACGCATCCCGGGGCGTCGGTCGGGCGTATAGGCGTCTTCGCTCCGCAGGCGTTTGTTGGCGGTGTAGTGACTGATCATCGAATCCATGGCGCCGGGCGCAACGCCGAAAAAAAGCCGCGGAGCGCCCAGCTTCCGGAAGTCGCGGAAGTCGCCCCGCCAGTCCGGCTGCGGCACCAGGGCCACGCGCAACCCTTCGGACTCCAGCACCCGCCCGATCACCGCCGCGCCAAAGGAGGGATGATCCACATAGGCGTCGCCGCTGAACAGGATCACATCCACGCTGTCCCAGCCGCGCATTTCGACCTCTCTTTTAGTCCCCGGCAACCAGTCTGTCAAGCGGTATGCGTTCATTTTCATTTCAGAAGTCAATGCTTTCTCCCTTGGCCTTCCAGCCGATGAAGCGGCATCCGGCGCGTTCGGCACAGGGGCGGAAAGCCTCGGCCGCTTCATACGAGGGCGTAAAGTGCATGGGCGAAAAAACCGCCACCCGGATACGTTCCACAAACTGTTCGGCGCCGAGCATGTAGTTCCCGCCCAGGCGGGCGTCTACCGGAAACATGGCCAGGTCCAGCCGCCCGGCCGACTGCGCCAGCAAGTCCACCTCCGTCAGAAAGGCCTGTCCCGCAGCCTCCACTTCTTCGGGAGTCGACTCCTCGCTCCAGTGCCAGTTGTTCAAATCGCCGGCATGAAACATCCGTTTGCCTTCCGCGTCAATCAGGAACGAAACGCCCGTATCCGTCGAACCGAATGCCTGCACCGCCACCACCCCGTCGCTCCACCTGTCGCCCCTGACCAGCCGGGCCACATCCGTCCATCGGGCCTTCCCCCGCTCCGGTATATCCCCGGAAAAAAGGTACTGAATATCCGGGCGCAGCTGTTTCCACGTCAGGATTTCAGGATTGAAATGATCGGGATGCCGGTGCGAGGCAAGCACGTAGACACGCCCCGCAAAGGATGGCAGATGCGTCCGGACAAACCCGTCGTCCGTATCCCGGAAATAGTCCGCGATCAGGGTAAAGGCCTTCCCCTCGACCACAAATCCGCTATGAAAAACATACGTCAGTTTCATCTTCCTGTTTATTTGGAATTACGAAAAAAAACAGATCACACGCCGCAAAGATACGGATTTTCCATGCGCTGCCGGCCAAAGCCCCGACGGCAGGGGTGCGACCCTCCGAAATGCGCCCGGCATCCATAGCCGCCCATCGGGCTGAAGTCCGGGGAACCGCTCCGGCCATCCGCCGGCGATCCGCCTGCGCGACCGGACAAAATCCCTGTTCATGAACGCATTAAAGACGCGGCAACAGGATAACTTTTCCCGCCGATGCACAAAATATCCCGCCAGGAAATATATTTTGCGGCCAGGAAATATATTTATTCGCCACAAAATATATTTTTCCGCCAGGAAATATATTTATCCGCCAGGAAATATATTTTTTCCGTCGCAAAATATATTTTTCCGCCGCAAAATATATTTCTTCGCCATGAAATATATTTTTTCGCCAGGAAATATATTTATCCGCCACAAAATATATGTATCCGCCAGAAAATATATCCTCCCGGAGGGTAGCAGTACCTCCCGCCGGAGGATATACGGGCCGGCCGGCTACAGGAACATGTTGAAATGTCCCATAAAACACTCGTGTGCGCGGCCGTTCGTTTCCGTCATTCTTCCGTCCGCCTTTTCGTTCTGTTCCGAACGCTGTTCCTGGCCTTCGCTGAAGAAATCCGCCCCCGAATAGCGAATGTGCGGAACACGTCTGTGCCTGGCCCGTGTTCCGATTTCCCTTGCTGTTGAATTAAAAGATTTCATATCGTTTCATGTTTAAAAAACCGGATAACCCGTATATATAACAATCCGGCATCCGGAAATGTTCGGCAGGAGAGGGAACGCCGTCACCGTGCACGGCAGGAAATTGCGGGAAAACAGGGTTGATTTTCAGGATATAACAGTTTGTTTTCGGTCGATTATGTTTTATTAATTTTTTTTTCATCCGCAAGTTCCGTTTCGTTTGAGAAAGAGCCTTTACCTTTGGGGCCGGTTTTAACGGCATTCACTTCTAACAATATAGATGAATAACAAAATGAATCATGGTATGAGAATCCTGTTGGCTCTGACGCTGACCCTGCTGCTGCCGGCGACGGCACATGCACAGGCCACGGCGCCGACGATTGAGCGCCACCCCTCCGGCGCCACCTATGCCGAGAACGCCACGGCGCGCTTCTACGTCAACGCCGTCAGCACCGACGGCGGTTATCTGGAATATCAGTGGTATCGTTCGCAGGCCTTCGCCGCACCGGAGACCGATCCGGCTGTGATAAAGGCCGGCGCTGCGGCGCTCGCCGAAGGACATGCGGCGACGCTGATCACTACCACGCCCGCCGTCTCCGGCACGGAATACTATTACTACTGGGTACGCATCACAAATAACAAAGACGGCTCCTCTGCTTTCACCGAAAGCGCTATCGCGCAGACAAAGATCGTGGACCGGACGCTCCACACGGCCCTGATGCAGGGCGATTTTGAAGGCATGGGGGGAGGCGCCAGCGTTGCGTTAGGCAACTACTGGAACACCACGCACGACGGTAGCACGCCGGACCCCACCAGCGGATTCGCGGGAGGCTTGTCTTATAGAAAAGTACTGGAGGTTTATCCGATCACTACTTACGGTGTTTACTCCAACCACACTACATCCGTCGCCGAACTTTCGCCGCATGTAGCGTGTTCCAACTATCAGGACATCGCCACCGTGCCGGGAAAGATCTACGAATGGTCGCTCGACCATGGCGCAAGATACAATGGGGGAGAAAGTCGCCAGGTGATGGCCGTCGTCATCGGCCCCGCCATAAACATGGTCTCGGATTATGCAGACTTCGAGATCACCAACCGCTGGATAAACGATAATGCCGTTACGCCGCCCCATTATCCGTACGGCAAAAACTATACGACGTATTTCTATGACATCGTCAGCAAACTTGCGTCGGATCTCAGCACAACCGTAGTAAATCTCCGGACGATGCTTCCGAGCAACAGTGCGCCATATACGACAACTTACGGAGGCAATACGTATTATATCTACCTCTCCTCCGATGATCAGGACGGATTGTTCGTTCAGCGCTCCGGCGTTTATTCCGTTCCCTCCGGACAGGGCACGACCGTCTTCGGCTTTGTGCCGATAACGACGGCCACCGCTGTCGGCAACCTTATCGACAACGTCGTCTTTGCCTCCGGCGCACCGCCGGCAATGACGCCGGAAATCACCTACGGCAACGACGTGTCGCTGTCGGTCAACACGAAAGCCGGCTATGTCTACGGCATAACCGAAGTGCGCGGCTCGTCGGTCAGTCCCGTATCGGGCGCATCGGCATACTACGACCCCGACGGCTCCGGCGCATCTCCCGCAGGGGCGGTGACAACCACCGCGGGACTGGGCATCGGCGGCTGGTATGCAGTGGACGGCGCCAACGCCCCCTATGCGAACGGCGGCGTGATCACGTTCCGCAACCTCACGCCCGGCAAGACGTACCGCATCGTCGGCGTCCCGAAGCTGGCCGTCAACACGGAGCTGAAGGTCAACGAAAGCCCGGCCTACGTGCTGGACGAAGGATACTACAGAGACATACAGGCGCCGCCCGCCTTCGCCGGCAACGCCACCACGGTATGGAACATCGAGTTGGAGACCTACATGGACGGCGCCACGCAACGCGCCCGCATCTCCGTGAAGAACGCGCGGAACAACGTGGAATACGCCCTCCTTGCCGACGACGGCACGGGACATCCCCAAACGTCGGCGCCGGCGCACTCCGGTACGGCGTGGACGCCCGGCGTGTCGGGCCTGGCGTCGTTCGACGGCCTTGCGCTCGATACGTATTACTACCTCGTTGCCCGCCCGTATGAATACGACGAAGTAACCTATGCCGACGCCGCCCTCGACGCCGACGGCGTAACGCCGGCATACATCGCCGTGAGAACGCCCGGCACGGACCTCCCCGCGAGCGACGTCTCGCGGAACAACTGTCTCTCCATCGAAGTCCGCAACTCGAAAACCGCGAACACCTACGCCATCATCGACCCCGAGACGGGCGTCATCTTCAACATGCAGGCCGGCAACGGCGGGACGCTCGCCTTTGCCGTCCCCGACGCCTCAAAGACCTATCAGGCGATCACCAAGACGGCCGACGTGAACTGGATGAAAGGCGTCCGCGTTTACGGCTGCCCGGACGACTTCCTGCTGAACGAATACCGCAGCGAGACGGTGAAAAGCTCGCACGACGCGGTCGGTAATATTCCCACGAACGTGGAATACAACATCCGCAGCAACAACGGCGGCAACACGTGGATTCTCGGTAACGCCACCTCATGGACGGCCGGCATCGGCACGCAGCCCGTGAGCCTGTCGGCCAACATCCTTGCCGGCAACACCCGGAGTATCCTCGATTCCATCACCGCCCTCGGCGCCGACGCCACGATATCCTACCGCATCAAGGCCGGCCTGGACGGCTACACGGGACCGTCCGTCTCGCCCGTCAAGAGCCTCCTCATCCCCAAACGTCCGGCAGCGCCGGCCACTCCGGGTCATTACACGTTCCACTATCCGGAGGAGAAAATCACCGTCGCATCGTCCGTCGACAGCCTGCAATTTGCCGACGCGGGCGCCACGCTGTGGACCAAGCGGCTGAACGGCGAATCGTGGACGTTTGCCGACGCCGGATGGGGCGAGGGCACGTCGCGGCGCGCCTTCCACGTCCGCTTCCCCGCAACGGACGCCTCCTTTGCGTCTTCGATTCGCACCGATACGATTGCCGCCCGTCCGCCCGCGCCCGACCTCGGCCTCATCGACAACGGCGTCATCGACAAAGTCGTCATCGACAACCTGACCCCCAACCGGACGTATCAGTATCACGTCAATTCCGGCGCGGCGTGGATAAGCATCACGCCCACGGGAACAAAGTCGGATTCGATCGTGTTCCTGCCGACCGACAGCTGCTTTGTCCGGCTGGCCGCCACGAGCAACGCGCCGGCTTCGCAGACCGCCGTGCTGACCGTCATCCCGCTCAGCATTCAGGCCGTTTACTTTGCGAATTATGACTACGGCAGCACGCCCGTACAGGCCACGGTAACGATCAAGAATCGCATGAATACCGCCATCTCCGTCTCCTCCCTGACGCTTGTCGGCGCCAACGGCGCTCACTATTTGCTCCAAAACACCGGCAGCACGACCGTCCCCGCCAAAGGCTCGAACACCAACTGGAAGCTCACGCCCAACAGCAGCCTCAACGCCGGAACGCACAATGCGCAACTGAAAATGACCTATACATGGCAGGGCGTTGGCTACGAAGCCTATGCCGACGTTTACCTGACGGTAGAGAAGGCGAACTGGAACATGTCCGGCGTCGCCGGTGTGTTTGACGTCACGCAGACCAAAGCGCAGCAGCTCGTGTTGAACATCACCGGCGCTCCCGTCGGCGCAACGCTGTCGTACTACTACGGCTCGACGCCGGCAACGGGCAATCCCTCCAGCGCTGTCGCCGCCGACGGCAAAACGACTTACACCTTCACCGCCGCCAACGCTTTGCAGCCGAGTACGACGTATGCGGTATCGGTCGTAGCCGCGGAAGATGCGAATCATCACGCATCCCCGCTGACGGCGATTGCCACCGGATATACGGCCTACGCCACGCCGGTGTTCAACAGCGTGATCACTATCGACTACGTCAACGAAGAACTCATCTTTCAGTCGGGATACAACGATGCCGATTACACGCTCCGCTGCCGCTCGTGCGGCGGCAGTCCGGTCGTCGCAAGCCCGTACTCGCTCGGCAGTATTCTCGACGACGCGAGCAACAGCAGTCTCATCTTCTCCGTCGTGCACAACGCCGGCGTCACGCCTCCCTATCCGGCGTCGGAAGCGGGCGAATCGGGCAGCATAGCGGGACGCGCCGCCGCGCCGACCGCAGGCGCCGTCACTCCCGCAACAACCGACGCCAGCAGCGACGGGGCGATTAACCTCTCCGGATCGTTCGAGTATCGTATCCACGGAACGACGGTAGGCTGGAATCCGGCGTTGAACTCGGCCACGGGACTCGTCGCCGGCGATTACGACGTGCGCCGTCCGGCAGCGGCAGGCGCATCGTTTGCCTCGCACTGGACGAAACTCACCGTGCCGGCTCTCTTGTCCGCCAAGGATGACCACGTAACCGCCTCCTGCGACGCGATGCCCCTCACGATCGACGTCCTGGCCAACGACGTGAAACCCGCCGAGTGCACGTCGCCCGTCGTATCGGTCATCTCCAAGCCCGCGCACGTCTCGGCCACCGTTGATGCGAACCACCGTATCCTGTTCACCGGCACGCAGTCGGGCACCGATACCGTTACATACAGCGTAACCTGCGGCGCCAACTCCAGCGAAGCCAGGGTGTACGTCACGGTGGACGCCTCCGGCTCCGGCTTTGTGGACGACGTATGGTACTTCGGGCGGAATAATGCCGGCGCTTCGCCGGCATACAAATCTGCCGGCATCCGGTTTGTAAAGGACGGCGCCGGGAATTATGTCCCGCAGGATGCTTCGGGAGAATCGAATGTCTATTCATGGGAGAACTCGTTAGTCGTATCCTCTCCCTACTGCGACGGGCAGGTCATCTTCTATGCGAGCCACGATCAGCTGTACAACAGCCTGCACGAGAACATGTCGAACGGGCATTTCGAAGGCCACACCTCCGTCGCCGACGGCCTTGCGGCCTGCTACATGGGCGACAATAAATACCTCTTCTTTACGGGTACAGGCATATACAACAACAAGAAAGCTATAAGGGCGTATATCGTGGACATGAACGCGGACAACGGCAAGGGAGCGAAATTACCGCTTCTTCCGAGCGACGTCATAGAAGCAAGCAGCTACAATACGCCGGAAAGCATCGAGCTGATCGCCCGCAGGGGCACATCCGACCAGTACTGGCTGGTTTATCCTCATCGCAACGGCGCCGAAACCGCCAATAATTACAGCAACGAAATGCGCGTGCGTCTGGTGGACGTCAGCGATCCCGATCATCCGTCGATAGGAGGAATACATTCGCGTACCGCAAAAACCGATGATCATACTTACTCCATCACCTCCTCCCGGCAGCATGACCGTATCGCAACGGCAAACCTGGGCAACAATACGGTGGACGTTTTCGATTTCAACAATCTGACGGGAGAGATATCGAAGCGCAGCACCGCTACCGGACTGCTCACCTCCGGCTGCGACGGATACGGAGTAGAGTTTTCGCCGGACGGCAATCAGCTGTATGCCACGGTGTGGAATTCGGCGAACGCCCGACTGTATCAGTTCGACGTCTCGACAAACAACACGGCGGTGATGCTGGACAGTATTCCGTTCTGGGATGCGTCGCAGACAAACGGCGACAAGGGCGGCGGCCTGAAATTAGGCCCCGACGGGCGGATCTATGTAACCCGTTCCTTTACCAACACGGTAGGCGTCATCTCCAACCCGAACGCAACGACGCCTCTGTCCGGCCGCTACAACAGAAACGGACTGACGCTGAGCGTCAATTATAATGGCCTGCAATTCTCCGCCGGCCTGACCAAACCGGACATCATGTCGTGCAACCTGAATAACCCTCCGGCAACGCAGCCGGACGAGATGTATTTCTTTGCTTCGGCAACGTTGCGAATGTCTCCGTCGATCAACGTCCTCGCCAACGATACGGACTTGGACGGCGACAGGGTCTATCTCACCGGCGCCTCCTTTCTCCATTCTTCGGACGAAACGCTGGCCGACCTCCACGTCAGCCCCGCCGATTCCACCGTCCGGCTGTCATTGAAGAACGGCGCGACGGTGGCCGCCGGGCACGTGTTTGAGGTTATATATAATGTAAAGGACAACGGGCTGCCCGCGTCGCAGTGCGCCTCCGAGATACTGAAAATCCGCGTAGTTGACGCGCCGGACAACGTGAGCGACGCGGACTGCTACATTGAGCCGGTTCCGATGAAGTGGGAGATGCAGGAGATGCTCGGCACGGATCAAACGCCGGTCTGGCTGTATCAACCGCCGGTAACGGGCGATATCGACGGGGACGGGATTCCCGAAATCATCGTGTCCAACACTACGCGAACCGGACTTGTGATCTACAAGGGAAACGACCTCTCCGCGGCATACAGGACATTTAATATATCCGGCATCCTGCCGACTATCGGCTTCGGCGTGGCGACGGTCAGGACAAAAATATCGGACAGCGAGTCCAAAACGTTAATCATCATTCATAATTCCGCCGGAAATTTCCACGCGTATCACACAGACGGTACGCTGGCCTGGACGTCGACCGCCGTTCATTTCGCATCCATGACTACCGTCACGTATGGCTTTGCCGACTTCAACCGCGACGGTTACGCCGAAATATACATCGGAAACAAAATCCTTGACGCCGCAACGGGCAACCTGCTATGCGCGGCTTCCGGCAATACGGGATACAGCGGTCTATGGCAAACGCTGCCTTCCCACGTTACGGCGGTGGGAGACGTGCTTGGGAACGGGGAGTTGCAGCTGGTGGCTGGCAATCAGGTGTATGAAGTAAACATCGCCAGCCGCACCGTGCCGGCGTCCAACAGCATGACGCTCGTCAAACAGTTGCCCTCCTTCCTGATGGAAGACGGCTCTGCGGCGCCTGCCGACGGCACAACGGCGCTGGCCGATATCAACCTCGACGGACGGCTCGACGTGATTGTGCGCAGCTGTACCTTTACGGGAGGCAGCGACATGCAGATGTACGTCTGGACGCCCTCGCTCGACGCCAACGGCCGCCTGCTGGCCAACAAAACCGTGCCGGACGCTATCAAGGCCGGGTTGCCCCTGATCGGCGATATTGACGGGGATAAATATCCCGAAATCGTATTCATCAGCGGAACGGGTACTACCGATGTAGTTACTCCCAACGATTCCATATATGCCTTCAAATATATTCCGGGAAATAATGTGCTTGCAAGAAAGTGGGGATTCGGCCATGAGGACGCCTCCGGCTTCACGGGACTGACGCTTTTCGACTTCAATCAGGACGGCATTACCGAGCTTGTCTACCGCGACAACAACAACATGCGTATCCTCAACGGCAGCCTGAAATCGCACCGCACCGGAGCGGATACCACCGTCTATGACCTCTCCCTCCCCGTTGCCTGCCGGTCGGGGACGGGCGCGGAATATCCGGTGGTGGCGGATATCGACGGCGACGGCCACGCCGAAATCATTACCGCCGGTCCTCCGACCACCGGCGCCCAACCCCCGTGGGTGGAGACAGGCCCCCTCCGTATATTCCGGGGAGGAACGCAGACGCCCTGGGCGCCGGCGCGCAGCGTCTGGAACCAGCCGGCGTTCAACCCGGCGTATATCAACGACGATCTGACCGTGCCGACATACCCGCTTAGTCCCGCCACCATCTTTTCCGGAGACGACGGCATCGTGGGTACGTCCGACGATATCCGGCCCTACAACAACTTACTGCAACAGCAGACCACGATCCTCGGCACGAGCGGCGGCCCCATCTGGCCGACTCCCGACCTGCACCCGGAAGGCGTACCGGCATACGAGTATTTCAACGACGGAGACTCGCTGCGCATCACCTTTACGGTGAAGAACGCGGGTGACGCCGCAGCCTCGGCGCCGGTCTACACAAGCGTCTACCGCAACGAAGTCTCCGCAGCCGCTCACATCCATACCGACTCCATCATGCAGATGATTCTGCCGGGCGCTTCGCTGACGCATACGGTTGTCATTCCCGACTTCTCGCGCAGGTATCAGCTAAGCGACAGCCTGATTTTGCGCCTGAACGACCGGGGCCATGCGCACTACGAGCAGCAGGAATGCGACACGCTCAACAATCCGGAGGAAAAGCGGGTGGCGGACATCCTCCATACGCGCAACGACACGCGCACGGTGCAGAAATATTACTGGACGGAGATCGACCTGCTGGCCAATGACGGACTTCCGGACGGCCTGTTCGCCGGCGCGTTCAGCCTGCTGGATTCCGTCGTGCAGCAGCCCGTGGCCGGTGTGCTCAGCGTGACCGGCACGGGCCGCAACAGCCGCCTGATATACAAAAAC
>JAISMO010000037.1 GCA_031276675.1 Tannerella sp. | reverse complement strand
GGATATAAATTCTACCCCACCGAGTACATGGTCGAAGTCGGCCCGGTGACGATGAAAATTGATTTTACGATCGAATGAAAATAAAACGCATTTTACACCATTAAAAACAGAATTGAAATGAAAAAGTTTGTATTTACATTAAGTATTTTGCTTGTCTGCATGACAGGCATGAACGCGCAGGTTTATTCTACGCTTTTCCATCGGAAAGACGCCTTTAAAACGTATCCTGCGCTGAAGTTGATAGCGGCGGAGGTTCCGGTCAAACAAATGCCGGAGCTAAATGTAGAAACATTGCTTGCCGAAGACAGGGAAGTGGCCGGTTTGGATGTGCCGTTCCGCTTCGGGTATGGGTTTGAGGCGAGCTATACGCTGGAAGACGGACACTGGACACAGTCGGACGACGTGAATGTCTGGAATCTGAAAATTGCCTCCGGCGGCGCATATTCGCTGAATTTTATTTTTGACCGCCTTTCGCTTGTACATTGGGAAATCTATGCAAGAGTATATAAGCCAGCGCCTCCTTATTATGACTGGATAATGGTCGGAAATCCGCCATCTCATTCCATTATATTGGATAACAGTACTGTCTATTACAGTATGATTGGCGGATGTAATGTTGATTTAAAGGTTATAACGGTATTGTCTCTGACGGGACAATACTATTCGGAAACCATCTATAACATTCCATGTCCCGACTGTAATCTGTACCACTCCTGCGGAGACAGCCTCCATTCTGCGCGAGCATCAATAGCGCCCGTCATCAACGCTTATCCGGTCCGGCTGCAACTGTCTTGAATGTGGAAATTGACGCAAGTGCATCTCAGGCAAGCGGCGCCGTATCGCAGCCCGTATTCGATATTCTCCTGACTAACTTGACCGGTACCCGGATGCTCCGAACTACGGGTCGCGGTAACGACATTACCCAATTGAACGTATCAAACATCCCGAACGGTATCTACGTGCTGCACGTCTACGACGGTACCGGTACAAAACCCGAAACACAGCGAATTGTCATATCGCACTGATTGGCATGTAGAGATAGGAGGGTTGTGTGACGAAATTGAAATTGGGGAATTCGGCGCTTTCCGGCATGAACAAACGGTCTTGAATTCCCGTTCATTCGTTCAAAAAATCGGAGAGGGTGTGTCAAAAGTGTCACACCCTCTTTTTTTCTGCACAGGGGCCTTAAGTTCAATTCGTAAATGCAACTCAAGTTGCCCCGGTTATTATTTTAATTCGCACCATTAAACGGGAAAAATTACTACCTTTGCCCGTTTTAAATAAAGTGATAAATAGCAAACAGTAGAAAATTAGACGCATATGAAATTTGACGTATCAAGCTCGGCGCTTATGTCGCGCCTGCAATCCATCAGCAAAGTAATCGCAAGCAAGAACACACTGCCCATTCTGGACTGTTTTCTGTTTCGGCTGGAGGATGACAAACTGACCATCGTAGCATCGGATGTGGAAACCCGTCTGATCACCAGTGTAAAAGTGATGAATGCCCAAGGCTCCGGTCTCTTTGCCGTTTCAGCGAAAATGTTGCTGGAGCCGCTGAAGAAACTGCCCGAACAACCTCTGACGTTTGATATCAATGATGAAAACATGGAGATTTTCATTTATTTCGAGAACGGCAAATACAATTTTATCGGACAGAAGGGCGACACCTATCCCCAACAGAAAGCGTTGACAGACACCTGTTCCTCCATTGCACTGAAATCGCAAATACTGTTGAACGGCATCGGCCGCGCGCTGTTTGCCGCGGCGGAAGACGAACTGCGGCCGGTCATGAACGGCGTTTATTTCGACATCCAGACCGATTCCCTGACATTCGTTGCCTCCGATGGACATAAGCTGGTTCGACTGCGTAACAGCGCCGTACAGTCGGAAGGTCGTGCATCGTTTATTCTGCCAAAAAAGCCGGCCAACTTGCTGAAGAACCTGCTTTCCAAAAGCGATGACCCTGTGGAAATCCGGTTCGACGAAAACAATGCCTGTGTCGCTACGGAAAACTTCGAGATGGTATGCCGTTTGATCGAAGGCCGTTACCCTAATTACAACAGTGTGATTCCGCAGGAAAACCCGAACAGGGTGACGATCGAACGTCTTCCGCTCCTGAATGCACTGGAACGGGTCTCCGTTTTTTCCAATCCGGCAAGCAGTCTGGTAAAATTGCAACTGATCGGAAACCGGATTGTCGTTTCAGCCCAGGACATTGATTTTTCAACCTCGGCCGAAGAAAAAATCCTCTGTCAATACGAGGGTGAAGAATTAAGCATCGGTTTCAAAGCGACGTTCCTTGTTGAAATATTGGACAATATTAACGCGAACGAGATCGTGCTGGCCTTGGCCGACCCTTCCCGCGCCGGCGTGATTGTGCCCGTTGAAAATGAGGAAAACGAAGATTTACTGATGCTGCTCATGCCGATGGTATTGAACGATTAAGAACAGAACGCCCATGCAGTTGAATTTAGCAAATCCGTTGGTATTCTTTGATCTGGAAACCACGGGAATCAATATCAGTAAAGACAGGATTGTTGAAATCTCCCTGTTGAAGGTTTTGCCAAACGGTAAAGAGGAAAGCAAAACGCGGCGCATCAACCCGGAAATGCCCATATCGCCCGAAGCCACCAAAATACACGGCATCACGAATGAAGACGTAAAGGATTGCCCGACATTTAGGGCCATAGCCAAATCTTTAGCAGCCCTGATTGAGGGTTGCGATCTGGCAGGTTTCAATTCAAACCGGTTCGACATACCGTTGCTGGCGGAGGAATTTCTGCGGGCGGACGTGGATATAGACTTGAACAAAAAGAAATTCGTGGACGTGCAAACCATTTTTCATAAAATGGAACAGCGTACGCTTGCAGCAGCCTACAAATTTTACTGTAACAAAAACCTCGACAATGCGCACAACGCCGAAAGCGATACCATAGCGACGTATGAGGTGTTGAAGGCACAGTTGGATAAATACCCGGATTTGCAGAATGACATTAAATACCTTTCCGAGTTTTCGAGTTTCACGAACAACGTAGATTTTGCCGGACGGATGGTATACAACAGTAAAAATGAGGAAGTCTTCAATTTCGGCAAATACAAGGGGCGGTTGGTAACGGAAGTCCTGAACATGGACCCGTCCTATTATACGTGGGTGATGAACGGCGATTTTTCGCTGCATACAAAAAAGATCCTGACGGAGATACGTTTGCGCGGCATACAGGGAAAAAACAGTTAACGTATTCGGGCCTGTCGGAATGAACATTCCCGGAAAGCGGCAAATGATGAAGAACAGGAAAATCATACTGGGTATCACGGGCAGTATCGCTGCATACAAGGCAGCGATACTGCTGCGTTCCTTCATAAAAAAAGGCGCCGAAGTGCAGGTTGTGATGACGCCCGCCGCCAAAGAATTTATTACGCCGCTGACGCTTTCCACCTTGAGCGGCAAACCGGTTGTCAGTGAATTTTTCTCCCGTCGCGACGGCTCATGGCACAGTCATGTCGAGCTGGGCCTGTGGGCCGATGCGCTGTTGATTGCTCCCGCCACGGCTTCGACCATCGGGAAAATGGCGAACGGCATTGCAGACAACATGCTGATCACGACCTATCTTTCCTGCAAGGCGCCGGTATTTATCGCGCCGGCGATGGATATGGACATGTATGCCCATCCGGCCACGCAACAGAACCTGGAGCGCCTGCGTTCGTTCGGCAATCGGATCATTGAACCGATCGAAGGCGAACTGGCCAGTCATTTAGTTGGAAAAGGACGAATGGAAGAACCGGAGCGAATTGCCGACCTGCTGGAAGATTTTTTTACCTCCCGCAACGACCTGCGAAAAAAAAAAATACTGATAACGGCCGGGCCAACCTGTGAAAAGATAGATCCGGTACGCTTTATAGGTAATTACTCTTCCGGAAAGATGGGTTTTGCCCTTGCGCAGGCGTGTGCCTGCAGAGGTGCCGAAGTGGAATTGATTGCGGGACCTGTTTCGTTGCAGGTAACGCATCCGCTTATCCGGCGGACGGACGTGGAATCGGCTAACGAAATGCATGCAGCGGCCACGAAGCTTTTCCCGAAAATGGATGCCGCGATTCTCTGTGCCGCGGTAGCCGATTACCGGCCTGAAACGCCTCGGGAAAGCAAGATCAAACGCGAAAAAGACGAACGGCTGACGCTGTCCTTCGTGCGGAATGAAGACATTGCCGCCACGCTGGGCCAAATAAAACGCGCCGGTCAGGTGGTCGTGGGTTTTGCGCTGGAAACAAACAACGGCATCGTTCATGCAAAGGAAAAACTGAAACGTAAAAATCTGGACATGATTGTTCTGAACTCGCTGCAGGACGAAGGCGCCGGTTTCAGACACGACACAAATCAGGTCGTCATGATAGACCGGAAAGGGGAAATGACGTCCGTTCCCTTGAAAAACAAGCGGGACGTGGCCACGGATATTATAACTAAACTGATCGCTTCCGGATACTTCCATACGGATCGCCCTGAATAAATACGGATAGTCTCATTGCCCGGCAGCATATGCGTCAGTTTGTCATGAGAAAGTGCGTATCCCAACAAATTTGACCCCTCCTGTCGCTGTAACCTGCCCGAAACTGCCGGGCAAATCACGGTTTCTTTTTTCGTGCTGTGTAACCTGAGTTTATAATTGACATTGGGGTTGCTTCTGAAAAGGATTTCCGTATCTTTGTGGCATTAAAATTTATAACTGTAAATAAAAGAACAGAGATGAAAAATGATTCACAAACCAAATTGAGTCGGCGGAGTTTCTTTAAAAATTCCGCAGCGGGCGTAATCGGAAGCGTTACCGTGCCGACCCTCCTGGGCGGTTGTTCCGGCGCCGGATCCAAAGAAAAAAAGTTGAACGAAGTAACGGTTCCCGAAATGCTTCAGGCCGCACCGGACGGAGTGGCACTCAAGGCCGGGCTGGTCGGGTGCGGCGGACGAGGGACGGGCGCCGCATGTGATTTCCTGAGCGCCGGAAACGGACTGCAAATAACGGCTCTGGGCGACGTTTTTAAAGACAGGCTGGACTCCTGCCGCAAAACGCTGGAGGAAAAGGGGCAGCGCATCGCAGACGAAAACTGCTTCCTGGGATTTGATGCCTACCGAAAGGTGGTTGATTCCGGAGTTGACGTTGTACTGCTCTGTACGCCGCCGGTGTTTCGCCCGATTCATTTTGAATATGCCGTCGGGCAAAACAAACACTGTTTTATTGAAAAGCCCTGCGCGGTAGATCCCACAGGCGCCAAACAAATGATGGTGATCGGAAAACGTGCCGAACATCAGGGCCTTTCGGTGATCAGCGGAACGATTCGCCGTTCCCAGAAAGACTGTATTGAGACTTACCGGCGCGTGGCCGGAGGCGCCATTGGCGAGATCATCTCCGCACACGTATCGCGGATGGGGGGCGCCTTATGGTATATTCAGCGGCGTCCCGAATGGAACGATATGGAATACATGTTGCGTAACTGGGTGAATTTCTGCTGGACATCGGGAGATCATATCGTTGAGCAGTTTATTCACGAGATCGACCTGATGGCATGGTTCACGGGCGACAGGCGTCCGGTCAGGGCGGAAGCAACCGGCGGGCGGCAACGCCGGGTGAACGGTGACATGTACGACCATTTCAGCGTTGAATACCTCTACGAAAACGGCCACAGGGCGCACTGCACCACGCGGCAGATCGGCGGATGCGATACTCAGACCGCCGTCATGGTTTACGGCACCGAAGGATATACCAACTGCTTTGATACCATCTGCCATCTTGACGGAACGGTAGCCTGGAAGTATCCGCATCCGAAAGCCGAAGACGCCGACCAGTCCATGGCTGTGCCCGACCCCTTCGTACAGGAACACATCCGCCTGGTTACCGCCATACGTGCCGGTCAGCCGGTGAACGATGTCGAAAAGCATGTCCAGTCAACCCTGATGGCCATCATGGGACGCGAATCGGCGTATACCGGCAAGTTTGTCACCTGGGATCAAATCATGGCCTCGACCATGAAACTGGGACCGGAGACGTATCAGTTCGGACCCGTACCGGGCATCCGGGAAGAAATACCCGTAGCGGGCGTTGCACAATAATTATTCTTCAATCATTTCTCTTTATAATTCAAAAATCATGCAAAGACGTAAGTTTATCAAAAACACGTTACTGGCGTCCGGCGCGTTGACCTGGCCGTCGACCGTGGCAGGACTGCACTTCTCCGTTCCCGCCGCATCGGAGGCCACATTCAGGAAATCCATCATGTGGGGAACGGTCGGAATGGAAGGCAGCGTACTGGACAAGTGCAAAGCCATCAAAGCCGCAGGATATGCGGGCATTGAACCGAACAGCCACATGAACCGGGCGGAAGTGCTTGATGCGCTGAAAGCAACAGGCCTGGTGGCCTCAAGCGTATGCTGTTCGACCCACTGGCAAAAAACGCTTTCCGACCCGGACGCCGCCGTACGCAAAGAAGGAATGGAAGGCATACGGGTGGCGCTGGAAGACGCCAAAGCCTACGGCACCGACGCCATACTGATCGTTCCGGGAACGGTCAGCGACCGCGTGCGTTACGATGAATGCTGGGAACGCTCAACCGAGTGTATACGGAAACTCCTCCCCGCCGCCGAAAAGCTGAAGGTGCGCATCTGCGTGGAGAATGTCTGGAACCATTTCCTGCTCAGCCCGATGGAAGCCTGCCGATACGTCGACCTGTTCAACAGTCCGTATGTCGGTTTTTATTTCGACTGCGGCAACATCCTGGTATACGGCTGGCCGGAGCAGTGGATTCACATACTGGGCAACCGTATCGGACGGATACACGTCAAGGAGTTCAGCCGCCGGAAAGCCGATGCCGAAGGACGCGGGAAAGGGTTTGACGTGCCCCTGACCGAAGGCGACGTCAACTGGGCGGCGGTGATGAGCGCCGCACGCCAAAATTACCGCGGACAATGGTTTACCACCGAACAGGGCAGTTCCAAAACACCGGAAGAACTGACCGGTTTGAGTCGGCGGTTAGATAAAATTCTGGCCATGTGAGACTCTTTATGCCCTGCAAGAGGCAGGACTTCATGGCTTTCCTCCGTCAGCTTCAGCTCAATGTCGTCAAGTGAAGGATGATTCGCCTCAATAACATGCATTTGGTCGCACCCGATACGCCTCCGGCGTACAGCGTGCGACCCTTTCTTTTAACGCCATCCATATCACCCGTTTTTGCTTCACTTGACGATATGGGGTTTTAACTGACGGGAAAAAATGATTTCCTGCATCACGTGTCAATTTTTTTTTGAAAAAGGAGTGTGATTATTTGGAACTAAAAAGAAAAGACTCTACATTTGCGGCGTTGAATAAATTAAACAGACAGGCTTAGTATGATACAAATCTTTAACAAAACAGGGAAGATAAAACATCTATCAGTTTTACGGTTAATTAACGAAGGATCGTTGATTAGCTGCGATATTTTGTTAGAGAGAGAGAGAGAGAGAGAGAGAGAGAGAGAGAGAGAGAGAGAGACGCAGGCGTATTAATGTGTCACGCACGCACGCGGAGAATACGAAACTTTTTTTTCATACACAACTCTATCACATCATATCTAAAACAGGCTTGTCCGACGCCCGTCCGTTTGCCGAAGAGACAGGCAGCCGCCGGATTTTTTCCCTGCCGGCAGCGTTGCGGATGATATCTGCCGCACAGCACATAAACAAAAACACAAATACATATACATATATCTATCATCAAACCAAATTACTATGAGTACAATCAAAGCTATCGCTCATCAGAATGAGCTTACCAAAGACATCAAAAACGACTATTACCTGCGTCCGGCCATCCTCGGCACACTGTATGACGAAGACATCATTCTCCGTCTGAAAAGCAGGGAAATTGCCACGGAAAACGTGAACGGACCGGCCTTCGTCCGGCTGTTTAACCGCGAGTGCGCGCTGGCCGTCAGCGAAGGATACAATGTGGTGACCGGTTTCGTGCGCGCCGGGATCGGCTTCACCGGCACCGTCCGGGCCGAAGACCTCGGCCACCACGTGCCCGCCGATCAGGTGAAGACGCACATCACCATGACGCAGGGCGAATATGCGCGCGAAGCAATCCGGAAGGTGGTGATAAACGTAGCCGAACAGCCGGCCCCAACCGGCCCCGTCATCCAGCGCATAACCAATCCCGTAACCGGCCAGGCCGACATGCTCAACACCGGAGCCATGGTCCTGATTCAGGGCATGAGGCTGGCCGTCAAAGGCGACAGAAAGAATGAGATCGGCGTTTACTTCATCGCAGCCGACGAAACGCTCACGGTACGCATCCCCGCCGAACAGCTCTCGCCCAACACACCAACCCGGCTCCAGTTCGCACTGCCCGGCGAGGTCACGCCCGGCGAATGGCGGGTAAAGGTCGCCACACAGTCGACCCCGAACACTTCTACATTTACCAAGGAAATACGCGAATATGAATACCCGAACATCGTTACGGTCGTCTGACGTTTCCTCTGCGCGACAGAGATTGCAACCTCCGAGTGACGGAGGTTATAAGCTCTGTCATGCGGAGGTTATAACCTCCGTTACACAGAGGTTGCAACCTCTGTCGCATGGAACAGCGGAGTCGGCGCGGACAAACAGGAAAAACAGGCAAGCAGTTTAAGCATTAACAGATTAAATATAACTTACTAACAGAATTGAAGATGAAAAAGATTGGTTTATTAACAGTATTGAGTTGCCTGCTGCTCGCTTCCTGCGGCGGCGGGTCGAGTGTGTCGGAATTGATTCCCCTGTCGGACGGGAACAAGTTTGTGTATTTCAACAGCAAGGGCGAGGAAGCCGTGCAGCCCGTGCAGCCCGGAATGGACGTGACGGAAACCTCCCTGTTCAGAGACGGGCTGGCGACGGTGGAAATTACCACGGAATACGGTTCGGGCTACGGCTTCCTGAACACGAAAGGCGAAGTGGCGATTGAAGCGAAGTATAAACATGCAACCGCCTTCAACGACGGGCTGGCATGGGTGGTGGAAACCAACGGGGCGCCGAAAGCCATCAACCGGAAGGGCGAAGAAGTATTCTCGCTGCCCGAAGCCGAAATGGTACTGATGTTTACCGAAGGACTGGCCGCCTTTTTGAAAAAAGACTCCGACGGAAACCCGCGTTTTGGATATGTGGATAAAAAGGGAAAGGTCGTGATCGAGCCTTTCTATGCGACTGCACAGCCCTTTTCAAACGGGCTGGCGGCTGTAAGTATTGATAAGAAGTTCGGCTATATCAACCGGAAAGGCGAAATGGTGATTCCCGAACAGTTCGAATCGGCAGACTTTTTCACCGACGGGGGCCTGGCCGTCGCCGGAATTTCCGACAAGAAACAGGGCGTGATCGACCAAAAAGGCACGTTCGTGCTCAATCCGAAATACGAGAGCGTCACCATTGACGGAAATGAGTTTCTGGTGGAAGAAAACGGGAAACAGGGCATCGTGGACAAAAACGGGAAAACGGTGATTCCGATGGATTTCAAAAAGCTGTATCCCTTTTACGGGGGAAAATATTCCACGGCAAGCATGGACGGAAAAAAGTACGGAATCGTAGACCGGAAGGGGAAGTTTACGGTCAATCCCCAGTTTGATTTTGCTTTCAGTTTTATCGGCGACGTGGCCGTGGTCCGTTCGGGAAAGCAAATCGGGTTAGTAGATACCGATGGGAAATACGTGGTCAATCCGAGGTATGAAACGATAAGCATGGATTTGGCACTGTTTAGTTTCCCCGTGTCGGCCAACCTGTTCGCCGAAAGCGACTGGCTCGACATGGACGCCATCGTCTCGGCCGTTGTCGGCAACGAAAGCGGCGGCGCATACCGGGGCATCTCGGCATCGTCGACCTACTCCACCGTCAAGGCCATCCATCCGAAGCTGTCGTCGAGCATTTTCAGTTCGACCCATACTTCCGGCGACGACATCCCCCTGTCAGGCGACGTGTATATCACTTCGGTAGCCTTTACCTTCAACGGCCCGACCTCCAAACGGGAATACGACCACTATGAAAGGCAATACATGACGGTGGAACTTGACCCGGCCGTCAAAACGGCCGCCTACGAAATCCGGTTCCGCAGCGACAGGGCGCAAAAGAAAGCCAGCGACATAGCCGATGCTATCTCCTCGGCCATCAACAGTCGTTATACGGACGGCGGCGCAGCGTTCGAAGTCAGCCGCAGCAGTACCGGTATCGAAATCAAGGTGGTTTATCCGCCGAAAAAAACACAGGAACAGTGATAACGAAACTGTGCCGGAGACTAAATGATTGATTATGGAATACAAACAAACAAACAAACAAAATTCAAGATGAAAAGAGAAAGTAAAAAGAAGGTGCTGCTGATTGCAGCGGCATGTATGGGGCTGGTGTTGACCGGCGGTTGCGAAAAGGAAAGCGGCAAGGGAAACGAGATACGGGAAAAGTATTTTTTCGTTGACAACGCGGAATATGTGGACGGGGCGACGCCCGGCGGTACGGAAGCGATGATTTCCGACCTGACGGTCAACCGGTCGGCCATTACCGGAGGTTCTACCGTTTTGCAGTTCACCTCCTCGGAGCGGTTGACGACGGTACACATCGGCGTAAACGGCGTGCCGGGCTATTACCGCTGCGACGTAAGCCGGACGGAGCCGGTGCGGAACGGCAACGGGTATGAATATCAGGTCGTCCTGCTGCTCAGCCAGCGACTGTCCGCCGATTTCAATATCTTCGTCTCTGCCGTTTCCGTTGCCGGAGCAATCAGCATGACGGTCAATTCCACGGAGATCGCCGTCATCGAGGTGGGAACCGGAAAGCTGCAAATCAGCCTGTCCTGGGACAAGCTGGACGACGTGGATCTGATCCTGGTTGACCCGAACAACAACGCGATTTTCTATGCACAGCCGTTTGCTTTCGACCGGCCGGTCAGCGAAGAGGTATGGGACGAATACAGCGAAACCTTTTCCTATACCAGTTCGACGTGGGAGGATCGAAAAGCCTTCTTTACTTCCAGAGGCTACCGGATTATCGGAGAACTGGATCTGGATTCAAATGCCGCCTGCGACATAGACGGAGTAAACAACGAAAACATCACCTATGAAGAGACGGCGATACCCGGCAGCTACGCGGTGGCGGTCAACCTGTGGGAAAAATGCACCGCTTCGGGCGCGAAGGGCAGTTCCTATTCGGTGACGGCCAACCACAACGGCGATCCCGTCCGGATTGCCAGCCGGCAAACGGGCAAGTTTGCCGACAGCGACCTGGGAAACAGCGGGCTGGACGTCGACAAGATGGTGATCATCGGAACCTTCACCATCGGCGGCACCCGAAGCGACCGGCCTGCCGGCCCGAAACAGCTTGTTCCGATACGGAAACGGGCCGACGGAAAAAAGTGATGCTGATTTTTAAACAAGGCACAGCGTAAGAAGACGTATAACTCCGAGCCACTCGCCCTGCAAAGCGAGTGCGGCCAACCGCTACAGGGTGAGTCGCACTCGCCGCGCAAGGGAAGAGAAAAGAAACGGAAAGAACCATTCGGAAAAATATAACGGGCGATACGACATGGGCGCAATTGAACTTGCAGGAATAAAATAACGGCATCCGGGATGAGAACAAATTTAATCTACGGTATCCTGTGCCTCCTGCTGGCAGGCATGGGAAGCGGCTGTAAAAATGCGGCGGAGGGCGGCAGTGTGATTGTCGAAAAAGGAAAAATCGAACTGCCGGCCAATGCGCTGGCAGGTATCACGTACAAGGCCGGCATCACGGCCGCCGAACGGGAACGGCTCCGTATCGACACCATTGCGACGGACGGGGTGAAGGCAAAATCCAACAGGGAGCTTGCCCGCGGAAAGCAAATCTACCGAGGGCCGGAAGGCACGCTGGAAACCTTTGCCGTCATGGCGGAGGATGACAGTACCGCCATCTACCTGGCAAGCTACGACCTGCAGGGCAAACTGCTGGACTGCATCCGGATTGAGGGCGGCAGGATGCATTCCGGCGACAAAAGGAAATGCATCGTGGAAGGAAACAGGATGAAGATCCGTTACGCCTGGGCAGAGCCGCAGGCCGGACGGGGCGAAGGCCTCTGCGCCATCCATACCATTGCGGATGACCTGCATTTCGTTCCCTTCAGCTGGCCGCCCGAAGCCTTTCCCTGCGAAATGCCCTTCATGACGCACGAATACGAAGGCGACGCGCCCTTCGGCTGGAAGATCGCTTCCATCGTCTGTACGGGCGTCTCCGACCATTCATACCTGTTTTCGATCAGGGGGCAGGGCGCCGACGGGGGATGCAAAAACGCCGCCAGGAAAGAATTGACCGTCAAACTGCATCCGATGGACCAACAGCGGGAACCGGCCGGTGAAACCGTCACGGTAGCCTTGCCTGCCGTCGATGCCGGCGAAACCTTTGAGGCGGAAATAAAGATACCCAAAAGCAAACTCGACAAAAAGACGCTTACATGGTTCCGGCTTGCACGCTAAACGCCGGACGGAAAACAGAAAACGAACTTGTATACGATCATCAAAACATTAATTTTTTACATTCTAAAAGAACAAACTATGTTACATTATCAAAGCAATCAAACCGGCCGTTTTTTGAGAAACGGCATGCGAAGAGCCATCGCTCTTTCGCTGTGCATAACCGTATTGTCAACACTGCCCGGGGCGGCTTTTGCACAGCAGGCCGCCCGGAAGTCTTCTTCCGCAACCCCGGCCAATGAACAGTTGAAATCCAAACTGGCCCGATACGTGGCGGAAGGCAAAGTTTTTAAGTCCGATAAAATCGCGGACTTTAACAACCCCACTACCGAATTCGGGGCATTTTCGGGAAGCAATGGAGTAGGATACATGTATGAAGGAAAAAGCTATTCCCTCCTGATCAGTTTTGAATATGTCGGCGAATCCGGGTATAAGATCTGTGACTTTATCCTGGATGAAAAGAATAAACTGTCCATAGCCGGCGGGTCCTACAACGAGTGCGCCATCTATAAAAACGGGAAGAAGAACAGTGAAGGCTTCTATTCGGGCGAACAGGTCTGTGACAGCATCGTGGTTGTCAAGTTAAAAACGCCCGTATCCGACTGCATGGTGGTATATCCTGTGCTAAAAGCATGGAAGAAGGACGCAGGCGGCAAATTTATCGAAACGGACGTCACCGGCTTAACCTGGTACGACTTCTGTCCGTGATTCACATGTCTAATTTATAACGGATAATGAAAATGTTATTTAAAATGAAAAGAGCGTATTCAAAACAAACCTTACCGGCCGTATGGTTGCCGGTAATGTGCCTGACCGTGCTGTTGCTGTCGTCCTGCGGCGGCGGGTCGAGCGTATCGGAATTGATCCCCCTGTCGGACGGGAACAAGTATGTGTATTTCAACAGCAAGGGCGAAATAGCCGTAGAGCCTGAAATGGACGTGACGGAAACCTCCCTGTTCAGGGACGGACTGGCGATGGTGGAAATTACAACGGAGTACGGTTCGGGTTACGGCTTCCTGAACATGAAAGGCGAAGTGGCGATTGAAGCGAAGTATATGCATGCAACCACCTTCAACGACGGGCTGGCATGGGTGGTGGAAAACGGCGGAGCGCCGAAAGCCATCAACCGGAAGGGCGAAGAAGTATTCTCGCTGCCCGAAGCCGAAACGGTACTGATGTTTACCGAAGGACTGGCCGCCTTTTCGAAAAAAGACGGGGACGGAAACCCGCGTTTCGGATATGTGGATAAAAAGGGAAAGGTCGTGATCGAGCCTTTATACGCGATGGCACTTCCTTTTTCAAACGGGCTGGCGGCTGTAAGTACCGGAGATAAGTACGGCTACATCAACCGGAAAGGCGAGATGGTGATTCCCGAACAGTTCGGATATGCAGCCTTTTTCACCGACGGGGGCCTGGCCGTTGCCGGAATGTCCGAAGACAAACAGGGCGTGATTGACAAAAAAGGCACGTTCGTGCTCAATCCGAAATACAAGAGCGTCACCATTGACGGAAATGAATTTCTGGTGGAGGAAAACGACAAAATGGGCGTCGTGGACAAAAACGGGAAAACGGTGATTCCGATGGATTTCAAAATGCTGATTCCTTTTTTCGGGGGAAAATATTCCATGGCAAGCATGGACGGGAAAAAATACGGAATCATAGACCGGAAAGGGAAGTTTACGGTCAATCCCCAGTTTGATCTTGGTCTCTGTTTTATCGACGGCGTGGCCGTGGTCTTTTCGGGAAAGCAAGTCGGAATCGTGGATACCGAGGGGAAATACGTGGTCAATCCGAGGTATGAAATGATGAGCATGGATTTAACGACGGCTTACGCCCCTGTGTCTGGTTACCCGAGCGCCGAAAGCGACTGGGTGGACATGGACGCCATTGTCTCGGCCATTGTCGGCAACGAAAGCGGCGGCGCATTCCGGGGCGTCTCGGCATCGTCGACTTACTCCGCCGTCAAGGCCATCCATCCGAAAATATCGTCGGGTTACTACGGCTCGACCTATACTTCCGGCGACGACGTCCCCCTGTCGGGCGACGTGTATATCACTTCGGTAGCCTTTACCTTCGACGGCCCGACCGCCAAACGGGAATACGACTACTTTGAAAGAAAATACACGACGGTGGAACTCGACCCGGCCGTCAAAACGGCCGCCTACGAAATCCGGTTCCGCAGCAACAGGGCGCAAAATAAATCCGACGAGATAGGCGGCGCCGTATCCTCGGCCATCAACAGCCGCTATACGGACGGCAGCGCAGCGTTCGACGTCAGCAGCACCGGTTCAAGCGTCAAAATCAAGGTGAATTATCAACCGAAAAACAGGCAGGAACCATGATAACGAAACTGTACCGGATACTTGCCGCACTTTTGATTGGCGGCGCGATGCACGCCCAGGATTACAGCACGGTAAAAATCAAATCCTTCGACAGCAAGGTGGATTTGAGGCTGGAAAGCTGCATCCGAGACGGAAACGAGGTAACGATTACGTATTACCTGAGAAACAATACGGGGGAAAATCTTTCGCTTGACGCGGTCGGCGCTTCGAGGCTTTGCAAGGACTTTGCGCAATACAATACCTCCATTATCGACGACAGGGGGAACAGTTATTTTGATGTGGAGAATTTTGTAGATAATACCTTTAAATTCTCCCATGAACTTAATGGCGTCAAAGAAAAATTCAAGCCTGCACTTTACGACGTCAATCTGCCGAACGGCATTTGGGTAAAGGGAATATTTACCATGCTCAAAATTCGTCCGGAGGCAAAGTTTTTTCAGGTAGTCAATATCGGACTCATACTGAATAGTGGAAGGTGTATGGACAACAGTTTTGCCTTCTACAATCTCCCCATCTACACGCAGGCCGACATGGAGACGGTACGCCGGCAACAGTTGATGAAGGAAACGGCCGAAATCAGGCGGAAGGCGGAAGCGGGCAATGCCGAAGCGCAATACGAACTGGGCAACCGCTACACGGAAGGCAAAGGAGTGGATCCAAACCCGGAGGCGGCCTTTGAGTGGTACCAAAAAAGCGCGGAGCAAAACCATGCGCCTGCGTTCAGAGCGGCAGGTAACTGCCTCTACAACGGCCGGGGCGCTGCGCAGGACTATGCCGGAGCGCTGAAATGGTTCGAAAAGGGCGCCGCCCTGGGCGACGCCGAAGCGCAGGTCCGCGCAGGCGAAATATATTATCATGGTTATGGCGTGGAGCAGGACAAAGCCAAAGCGATACAGTATTTCGAAAAAGGCGGCACAGGCGGTTCGGTGAAAGGCAAGACGTGGATGGGATACCTTTTCTACACCGGAGAGGCAGGCGCCCAAGACCTGCAGCGGGCGCTCACTCTGCTCTCGGAGGCGGCGAAGACGGGAGACAGAGATGCAACGTTCTGGACGGGACACATGTATTACACAGGGACAGGCGTGACGCAGGACTATGAAAAAGCAGCGGAATTGTTTCAAAAAAGCGCCGACCTCGGACACTATAATGCGGAATATTTTCTGGGTTACAGTTATGCCAACGGTATGGGCGTAAGGCAGGATATAGACAGGGGCATCGAATGGATGGAAAAAGCTGTCGAAGGTGGTAACACGGCTGCGCTGGTCGACTTAGGCAATATATATTGTCTGGAAAGCTACGGACGCGTGGACCTGGCCAAAGCCATTTCCTACTGGAAGCGGGCAGCGGAAAAAAACAATGCGAACGGTATCTTCCTGATGGGAGTGGCATACCAAAACGGATCAGGCGTGCTGAAAGACCCGTCAAAGGCCATCGAATACTTCGAGAAAGCGGCCGGAATGGAAAATGTACTGGCTCAATACCGGTTGGGGAGCATGTACAAGGAATCCGGCAATCTTCCGAAAGCCCTCTCGTGGTTCGAAAAGGCCGCCCAAAACGGTAACGCCGACGCCCAGTACGAGACCGGACTGATGTACTTCTACGGCAAAGGCACGGCCAAAAACACCGCCAAAGCCGCTTCTTACATCGAAAAGGCTCATGCGGCAGGCAACAGCGAAGCCGGCAAAGTATGGAACGATCTGGAAATGTGGAAATACAAAAGCAAATAAAATTGAGACTCAGGATGAAAACAAATTTGATTTACTGGAGCCTGTGCCTTTTACTGGCAGGCATGGAATGTGGAAATGCAAGCGCAGGCAATCCGTCCGCCGCGGACGGAAAAATCAAACTTCAGGCCAATGCGCTTGACGGCATCACGTACAAGGCGGGGATTACGGCCGCCGAACGGAAACGGTTATGCATCGACGCCACCCCGTTTGACGAACTGAACAAAGCGTCCAACAAAGAGATTGCCCGCGGAAAGCAAATCTACAAAGGACCGGAAGGCACGCTGGAAACTTTGGCCGTCATTGTGGACGATCACGGCACGTTCACCTATCTGGCGAGCTACGACGTGCAGGGCAAACTGCTGGACTGCATTCAAATCGCGTCGAGCATGATGTATTCCGGCGACGAATGGAAAAGCACGGTCGAAGGAAACAGGGTGAAAACCCGTTACGCCTGGGCAGAGCCGATGGCCGAATGGGGCGAAGGAATCAGCGCACTGCATACGGTTACGGACGATTTGCATTTCGCACCCTTCAGCTGGCCGCCAAAGGACTTTCCCGCCGAAACGCCTTTCATGACGCACGAATACGACGGCAACGTGCCGTTTTGCTGGAAGATCGAATCCGTTGTCTGTACCGGACTTTCCGACAGTGCATACCGGTTTTCGGTCAAGGGACGCGGTACCGGCGGAGGATGCAAAGGCGCCGACAGGGAACAGCTGAACATCAGGTTCGAACCGATAAACAGCCGTTGGGAACCCGCCGGCGAAGCGGTAACGGTAACGCTGCCTGCCGTCGGCGACGGCGAAGCCTTCGAAGCGGAAATAAGGATACCCAAAGGCAAGCTCGACGAAAAGACATTTGCCAAATTCCAGCTTATTCGGTAAGCATCGGTCCGGTTCAACCGAATAGCAGCAGTGTAGACATGGAATTTATGAGATGGATAAAAGACTTTTTGTAACGGTTTGGCCATGCCGGAAAAATCGAAATGCAGGAACAGGC
>JAISMO010000189.1 GCA_031276675.1 Tannerella sp. | reverse complement strand
AGGTTTCCTTGATGAACGGCTCGGTGGAGGGCGCAAATTCGGCAAGGCGATAATTGAAGAAGTATTCGTCGTCGTTTTTGGGATTGGCGAAGGCCTGCGGCGGCGTGAGCAGGGCTTTTTCACCGTTGAATGTCCGCTCGTCCTCTTTGATGACACAGGACGACACAAAAAAGCAAATCAATAAAATACACGTTGCAGTTATCGGTTTCATGAGATATATATTTATGAGAAACTGGATGCAAACTTACGTAAAAAAGACAAGGTTCACAAGAGAGGCCGTTCAAAATTCAAAATTTACTGAAGACCGGATGCGGATGCCGAATGTTTCCCTCCGCAAAAATGAGTTCCTGCGGTTTTCCGTTGTGCTCGATAAAAGTTCCCGGAGTACCGGCTTTACTATCCTGTCCTCCGGCCGGAATCCGGAGCAGATTCCAACCGTCCGGGTTCCGGACGGTCGCAATCCAAAACAGATTCCGTCCTGCCGGGTTCCGGCAAGTCGCAATCCAAAATAGATTCCGACCTGCCGGGTTCCGGACGGTCGCAATCCAAAATAGATTCCGTCCTGCCGGGTTCCGGCAAGTCGCAATCCAAAACAGATTCCGACCTGCCGGGTTCCGGACGGTCGCAATCCAAAATAGATTCCGTCCTGCCGGGTTCCGGCAAGTCGCAGTCCAAAACAAATTCCGACCTGCCGGGTTCCGGAAGGACGACATGCCGTCCCCGAGGTATTTTCATCGGACTGCACCATGCACAAAACCATGCCGCGCGAAGTATAACTCTTTTCCTGTTTCAATTGCATTGACTATACTTTGCGCAGGCTAAAATTGTGAGATGGAAATAGAAAAAAGCAAGCATCTTTGTGGAGTTCAATCCCATCAAAAGATGCTTACAAAATTAAATTCATCCGAAGAATTTAAACAGGCTCTTATAATATCTTGCCCGTATCTTATAATATCCGGCGGAGTTTTAGCCGGTTCCCGACACATGGTCGAGTGAAAGAGAATGAAAAGATTTCCGGCAGACTTCGTTTCGGAAGACCTGTCTCCGGTCAGCCTCTGCGTTTCATCTTTTGCCGCCAGATTTCGATCATTCCGGGCAAGACGGAAACAACGATGATCGCGATAATCAGCAGGCTTAGATTGTGTTTCACGAAATCCACGTTGCCGAAGAAATAACCGGCATACATGAACAGGGCGACCCATGCAATGCCTCCGATGACGTTGAAACTGAAAAAATGAGAGTAACTCATTTTGCCCATACCGGCCACAAAAGGTGCGAAAGTGCGTACAATGGGAACAAAACGGGCAATGATAATGGTTTTGCCGCCATGTTTTTCATAAAAATCGTGCGTCTTTTTCAGATAAGCCTGTTTGAATATCTTTGAATTGGGATTTCGAAACAGTTTTTCTCCAAAGAATTTACCTGTGAAATAATTGCAGGCGTCTCCGAGTACGGCTGCCGAAATTAACAGGATCACCATCAGATGAATATTGATATGACTGGTTGCCAGCGTTGCCAGCGTTCCGGCGACGAAGAGGAGCGAATCGCCCGGCAGAAAGGGCGTAACGACCAGTCCCGTTTCGCAGAAAATAATCAGGAACAGAATCCCGTAGATCCATGTACCGTAGTCCTGAACCAGTTCGCTCAGGTGAACGTCAATGTGAATAACAAAATCAATCAGGAAATGAATTAAATCCATACGGTCGGTTTAAGTGAAAAGGCTGCTATTTTAATTGTTATGATATCCGTTTGTCAGATAGCTGGACGAGAGTTGCGCCGAAGCGACACACTCGGCCGGTTGAAGATGAATCTCGCTGGCCTGCAGAAAGCCGGTTTTCGTCGGCCGCGGCTCGTTCGGGAGTCCCCGGATGACGGAGAATATCCGGTGCAAATATCCGGCAACCATCTCCGGAGGACAATTGGCATATTTCCTGCAAAACCGTTTCATGTCACCCTTTACCAGGCAACTTATCGCCTGGTGTACGGGGAGATATGACTTTTTCAGCTGCGGTTCCGTCAACCGGTGAATCGCTTCAATCAACTGTTTCACGCTTTGGCCCAGGCTGTGCATGTTTTTCAACATTTCCGGCATGCGGTTTCCCTGTACAGCGGTTTGATAGACCAGGTCCAGAATGTGTTCGGCGATTTCGACTGCTTCGTCCTGTTCTCCCGTGACCAGATGGACAAACGCCTGCAAGGTGAGCAGCAGCAAGTCTTCCGGAAAACGGGTGGCCATTTCCGGAAGGATTTTGCTGGCTTCGCTTTCGCGTCCGGTTTCGAGACAGCAGCGAATGTAATTCTTGTATAACATCAGTCCCCTGGCAATATCGGTGTCTTCGATCAGTTCCTTAAAGATGGTGTAAGCCTGTTCGAAATGTTCCGATTTCATGTAACATTCGGCCAGACAGGGTTGAATCTCCTGATTGCAGTGGCCCTCCGACAGCAGTTCCAGATAGACGTCAATCGCTTTTTCATAATGCTCGTTCATGAACAGGCAATAGGCTTTCATTACTTTGATTTCGACATCCGAATCGTCGCAGGCAAGAGCAAAGTCTAAGGCATCGACGGCCTTGTCGTAATCGCCCTGCGTGAGGCAGAGCCGTCCCTGCATGTACCAGTAATCCACCGAATAGGGGTCTGCATCAATCAGTTCGTTACAGATCGCCAGCGCCTGTTGCGGCTGTCCCTGCATTTCCAGGTAATAGCAGTATTCTTCCTTCAGGATCAGGTTGTCGGGGAAGAGCGCCAGCCCGTGTTGAAGAAGCGCAGCAGCCTCGTCAAAGCGGTTCAGTTCGTTCATGACGGGCGCCAGGTATTCGAATATCTCTTCCAACTCTTCACTGTTTTCTTCCTGCTTTGCTTCAACAAAGGCCCGGACTTCGTCGAAACGGTCCAATGCACAGAAACATTCCATCTTCAACAGATTCAGTTCCATGTCCTCCGGGTCGCCAATGCGTTCAATCGCCCGGAGCGCCGTGTCATATTCTTCGCGATAGATAAATGCACGGCATGTCCGTATCTTGATGTCCTGATTTTCGGGATGCAGCTTCTGTCCGAGTTCCAGTACCTTTTCGTAATGATCGAAATCGTCCGCTTCTTCAAAATGATCCAGTAAATCGACAATCTCGTCCGCATCAAAATAGGTTTCGGTGCCGCTGCTTTCCATCAGGGAATAACGCTTCAGAATATAGTTCATTTCGTCCATTTGAAATTCAATTTTAATGTGGGATTACACGTTTAATTTCTTGCTCCAGGTATCTTTCAGCGAGACCGTCCGGTTGAAGACGAGCCTTCCAGCGGTACTGTCGGGGTCAAGATTAAAATAGCCGATGCGCTGGAACTGGAAATGATCGTAGGGTTTGGCTTGCGCCAGATCGGCCTCTACGAAGCAATTCGTCAGCGTTTTAAGCGAATCGGGATTCAACAGTTCCGCCAAATCTCCGTCTTTTTCTTCGGACGGGTTTTCTGCAAGAAACAGCCGGTCATACAGCCGTACCTCTGCCGGCAGTGCATGTGCTGCAGAAACCCAGTGGATCGTACCCCTGACTTTGCGGTTGCTTTCCGGCATCCCGCTTTTCGTCTGCGGATCATATTCCGCATAAACTTCTTCCACCTCACCGGCTGCATTTTTCCGACAACCTGTACATTTCACAATATAGGCGCATCGCAAACGTACTTCCTGTCCCGGTGTCAGGCGGAAATATTTTTTCGGCGCCTCTTCCATAAAATCCTCCCTTTCGATATACAATTCGCGAGAGAAGGCAATCTCATGCGTCCCGGCAGACGGGTCTTCGGGATTGTTCACCGATTCCATCATTTCGACATGCCCTTCGGGATAATTGGTGAGAATCAGTTTGACAGGATGAATCACGGCCGCCACGCGCCGTGCCGTCGCATTCAAATCTTCGCGTACGGTGTGTTCCAGCAGGGCCATGTCAATGATGCCGTCGTATTTGGTGTAGCCGATCCGGTCAATAAACGTCCGGATGGATGAGGGCGTATAGCCGCGGCGGCGCAGTCCGCAAAGGGTTGGCATCCGCGGGTCGTCCCAGCCCCTGACTAACTTATTGTTGACCAGTTGCAGCAGTTTGCGCTTGCTCATGAGGGTATAAGTCAGATTCAGGCGGTTAAATTCCGTCTGATACGGGCGGTAGTCGCCCTCTTTCAGCAACTCAATGAAATAGTCATACAGAGGACGGTGTACTTCAAATTCCAGCGTACAGAGCGAATGGGTCACGCCTTCGAAATAATCGCTCTGGCCGTGTGCGAAGTCGTACATCGGATAGACTTTCCACTGGATGCCGGTACGGTGATGCGGCCATTTGATGATCCGGTAGATAATCGGGTCGCGAAAGTGCATATTGGGCGAGGTCATGTCAATTTTTGCCCGCAAGGTCATGCGGCCTTCTTCAAACTCGCCACGGTTCATCCGCAGGAAAAGGTCGAGACTTTCCTCCGGCGGGCGATTCCGGTAGGGGCTGTCCGTACCCGGCTGTGTCGGCGTTCCTTTCTGTTCGGCAATCTGTTCCGAGGTCTGTTCGTCCACATAGGCATGTCCCTGCCTGATCAGTGAGACGGCGAAATCGAACAGCTGCCGGAAATAATCCGAGGCATAATAAATATGTTCCCACCGGAAACCTAACCATTGAATATCTTCCTGAATGGCATCCACGTATTCTACGTCTTCGCGTGTAGGATTTGTATCGTCATAGCGCAAGTTACAAGTACCGCCATATTTTTCAGCGATTCCGAAATCCAGGCAGATGGCTTTGGCATGACCGATGTGGAGATAGCCGTTCGGTTCAGGCGGAAAACGGGTCTGTACACGTCCGCCGTTTTTACCTTCCGCCACCTCTTTCCGGATGATTTGCTCGATGAAGTTTAAACTTTTCTTAGCCTCATCCCGTATGATAGTTTCTTTCATACCCTTCCGTCTTTATTTTTCAGGTGACAAAGGTATAATTAAATTACTAACTGTCAATAAAAGCATCGCCAAAACTTTGTTGCTTTCGCCGTTGTCCGTTTTTTTTATCGCGTTTCGCAAAAATGACGGCAAACGTTGTTGTCCGGCTGAATGCAGCATTTGAATGAACGGTTACTGATCGGCGTTTGAAAACGAATATGGCCGGTCGGACGGTTGTGTGCCGCGGGTCAGGCTGGGTTGTACGGACATGTCATAAACCATCAGGCCGCCCTTCTGTAAATCGGTATGAGTGATGTAATTTTTCGTATAAGGCTGTCCGTTTACGTGCAACGAGCGGACATACATATGTTGCGGACCGTTGTCGCGTGCCTGAATGACCATTTCATGGCCGTTCTCAAATGTCAGCGTGGCTTTCCGGAACAAAGGCGCTCCCAACACGTATTCTTCCGTTCCCGGACAGACCGGATAGAAACCCAGCGCCGAAAATACGTACCAGGCCGATGTCTGTCCGTTGTCTTCGTCGCCGCAATAGCCGTCGGGCGTAGCCTGATAGAGGTGGTCCATCACCTGCCGCAACCGGTACTGCGCTTTCCACGGCTCGCCCGCATAGCTGTACAGGTAGATCATGTGCTGGATCGGTTGATTACCGTGTGCATAATTGCCCATATTCATGATTTGCATCTCGCGGATTTCGTGGATAACCTGCCCGTAGTAGCTGTCGTCAAAAAGCGGCGGCACCGTAAAAACGGAATCCAGCATGGCGACAAACTTCTCACGTCCGCCCATCAGACCGATCAGTCCCTGCGGATCGTGGAAAACCGACCAGGTGTAATGCCAGCTGTTCCCTTCCGTGAAAGCGTCGCCCCATTTGAGCGGCGAGAAGGGCGTCATGAAACGGCCGTCTTTGTGACGACCGCGCATCAGGCAGGTTTCCCGGTCAAAGACATTGCGGTAGTTGAGTGCACGTTTGGCGTAGAGATCGATTTCCTGCTGCGGACGCTTCAAGGCTCTGGCCAGTGTGTAGATGCACCAGTCGTTGTAGGCATATTCCAGCGTCCGGGCGACGCTTTCGTTGATGTTTACGTCATAGGGCACATAGCCTGATGCATTGTAATATTCGTGGCCCAGACGGCCGGTAGACCCTGCTGTCGGATGTACCTGTTCCGTTCCGCTTATCAAGCCTTTGTACAGCGTTTCCACGTCGTTGACCCTGACGCCTTTCATCCATGCATCCACCAGTACGGAGGCCGAATTGTTTCCGATCATGCAGTCTCGGTGTCCCGGACTGGCCCATTCGGGGAAGAATCCGCTTTCCCTGTACGTGTTAATCAAACCTTCCTGCATTTCCCTGTTTTGCGAGGGAAACATCAGATTGAGGAAGGGGAAGAGGCAGCGGAACGTATCCCAGAAACCCGTGTCGGTATACATGAAACCGGGTAATATCCGACCGTTGTAGGGGCTGTAATGAACGGTTTTGCCCGTTGTGTCGACTTCATAGAATTTGCGCGGAAAGAGGAGCGCGCGGTAAAGACAGGAGTAAAACGTCCGGTACTGGTCAAGCGTACCGCCTTCGACCCGGATGCGCCCGAGCGCCTGGTTCCAGACAGCTCTGCCTTTGGCGACGACGGTGTCGAAACTGTCGTCGCCCAGTTCCTTCAGATTTTGTTCGGCCTGCTCGTAACTGATGAACGAGGAGGCCACGCGAGCATGTACGGTTTCACCCCTGCGGGTCTGGAAACCTATCACGGCGCCGGTATGATTGGCAGTCTGTTCCAGGCTGTTGACGTGAAGCACGGAATCGGCGAAGGTCGCACGATAGGTAAAGGGTTTATCGAAGATTGCCACAAAATAGTTTTTGAAATTTTCAGGCACGCCGCCACTGTTGCGCGTAGTGTAGCCGATGATTTTGTTTTCGCCCGGTATTACCTTGACGGACGAACCCCGATCAAAGGCGTCAATCACGACAAAGGAACGCTGGCTGTCGGGAAAGGTAAAGCGAAACATGGCTGCACGTTCGGTTGGCGTGATTTCCGTGACAACGTCGTGATCAGCCAGGTAAACTCTGTAATAATGCGGTTTGGAGATTTCCGCCTTGTGCGAAAACCAGCTGGCGCGCTGATCCTGATCGAAGTCCGGGGCGCCGACCACCGGCATAATCGAAAACTGGCCGTAGTCGTTGATCCACGGGCTGGGTTGATGTGTCTGTTTGAAGCCGCGTATCTTGTTGGCTGTGTAGACGTAGGCCCATCCGTCACCCATTTTGCCGGTCTGGGGCGTCCAGAAATTCATCCCCCACGGACGGGCAATGGCCGGATAGGTATTGCCCGCAGACAGCGCATACGTAGATTCGCTTCCCACAAGCGGATTGACATAATCCACCCCGTCGGGAGAAGTTTCCGCCGCTTCTCCCATGCAGGAAAACAGCGCGGAAAGAACAAGGACAAGTTTGAAATTCCTTTTCATATTCAATTCATTTAATTCATAATCTTGAGAATGCGGACAAAGATAACGGAAAAATTTAAAAACCCGGTGATGAACGGTGAACGGGAACGCATTTCAAATGGTCGTTTTTTGGTTCACATTCCTGTATACGGCAAAAAAAACGGGCGGAAATATGGCCCGAATGTACTCATCCTTGCTCCGAGCGCCGCGTTCGATTCTTTTAGAACCTCCGTCCTCGCTTTTTGTGACAGCGCCGGCTCTCCGAGAACCCTGTTCGATTCTTTTAAAGCCCCGTCCGGTTCTCCGGGAACCCCGCGAGGTTCCCGGAGTGCCCTGTTCGATTCTTTTAGAACCTTGCGAGGCTCTCGGAGAACCTCCGTCCGCGTTTTTACTGACAACGGCCTCGCCCGGAGCGACAAAACGGCAGTTCGGAACATCCGGGACGCCGGTTTGAGCCGGTGAAGTCCATCAGAACTGATAGGGCGGGCGGTGCGGCCGTGCAATCATGGCATTGGCTTCGTCGTCGTTGCGGAAATGTTCCGATACCGCATCCCAGTAGAGGCGACGGTTCAGCTTCATGGCGATGTGCTGCAGCAGACAGGCGGTACAGGAGCGATGGGCCACTTCGGCCGGCGTGATGTTTTTCCTGCCCGTGCGGATGCTTTCCAGCCAGTCGAGGTGATGGTCGGTACTGACCTGCAGGCGGATGGCGTCGTCGCCGAGCGGCGAAAGCAGTTTGACATCGGAGGCCCGGAGTGCATTCGACCGGGTGCTGACAGGCTCGTCGGACGAGGCGGCATAGGCTCCGCGACTGACGAAAATCCAGCCGTCCGTGCCGGTGAACAGCACGCCGTTGGGTTTTTCGGCGCTTTCGGTCGTCCCGCGAACGATGACGCCGTTGTCATACCGCATTTCCGTTTCATAATATCCGTGGACGTCCCACAGCCCCGAACCGGGCGCGGGAAATTCGGCCCTGCCGGCAATTTCCACCGGGCCGGAATATTCCCTGTCCATCGCCCAGTGCGCGATGTCGAAATGATGGGCGCCCCAGCCTGTAATCATGCCGGCGCCGAACTGTTCGCAACGCAGCCACCCCGGACGGCCGTAGCCTTTCTGCGGATGTACGCGGTCGACGGTGTAGGGCACGTAAGGCGTCGGCCCCAGCCATGCGTCGTAGTTGAATCCTTCGGGCACGGGCATCTCTTTCGGACTGCCTCCGGGCGGGTCGCCCGGCAGACGTATCTCAATCTCCTTCAGCTGGCCGACGCGTCCGTTGCGCACCAACTCACACGCTACGCGGAACTGCTCCATCGAACGCTGCTGACTGCCGATTTGCAGCACTTTGCCGCTGGCGTTCACGGCGTCGCTCATCCTGCGTCCCTCGGCAATGGTCAGTGAGGCGGGCTTCTGGAGATAGACATGCTTGCCTGCGCGAACGGCGTCAATGGCATTCCTGGCGTGCCAGTGATCGGGCGTGCTGATCAGTACGGCGTCTATGTCTTTGCGGGCAAGCAAATCGTGATAGTCCGCATAGGCGGTGACGCCGAAACAGGACGATCCGAGTTTCTTCGCATAATATGCTTCCACATACTGCCTGCCTTCCGCCACCCGACCGGCATCGAGGTCGCATACCGCAATGATGCGTACCCCGTCATCTTTCCAGACGCCCGGCAGGTCGTGGTCTCGCGAGATGCGTCCCGTGCCGATGGCGCCGATATGAATCCGGTTGGACGGCGCATGTTTCCCCAGCACGGAGGCGGGAACAATCGACGGCGCCGCCAGCAGACCCGCACCGGCCGTCAAGGTCTGTCTGATAAACTTTCTTCGTGTTGTCATAATCATTCATAATTAATGATGAGGCAAAAATAGCATGAAAACGCATGACGTCCGTATATTTCCGGCTGAAAAAGACAGCATGGGATGCAGGGAAACGGCATCCCTGAACTGCGATGCTTTCCCTGATGCGGTTGCGAAGCCATGTACGGACTGCCTTCCGGAAAAAGAATCGGTCCGGAAAGACGGGAAATTCACAATCCCGGCGTATCTTTGCACCCATTTTCTGAAATACAAAAAGATGAAGGGAATACTTGATTTTCGTCCCGCGCTGTGGCAATCGCTCCGGTCGTATTCGAAAGAACGTTTTCTGAGCGATCTGATGGCCGGGATTATTGTCGGAATTGTCGCCCTGCCGCTGGCCATAGCCTTCGGCATTGCTTCCGGCGTCAGTCCCGAAAAGGGACTGGTGACGGCCATTATCGGCGGGTTCATTGTTTCGTTTCTGGGGGGGAGTTCCGTACAGATTGGTGGGCCGACCGGCGCTTTCATCGTGATTGTGTACGGTGTGATTCAGCAGTATGGCGTGGAAGGACTGATGATTGCTACCCTGATGGCCGGAGGATTCCTGATTTTGATGGGCCTCCTGAAGCTGGGAACGGTGATCAAGTTCATTCCGTATCCGATTGTGGTGGGCTTTACAAGCGGAATTGCCCTGACCATCTTCACCACCCAGATGAAAGACCTGTTCGGAATGACGATCGAAAAAATGCCGTCCGGTTTCATTCCCGGATGGATCGCGTATGCGCAACACATCGGTACAGCCTCCGTCTGGTCCCTGCTCATCGGCGTCCTCAGCATCGCGATTATTGCGGCAGCACCGCGTTTCGGGAAAAAAATACCGGGATCGCTCCTTGCCATTACCTTCATGACGTTGGTCGCCTTTCTGCTGCGGCTGACCGGCATAGCTGGCATTGAGACCATCGGCGACCGCTATGTGATCAACGCTTCACTGCCTCAGCCCGAAGCGATTTCCATCAGCCTGGACACCATTCGCCTCCTGATATCGCCAGCCTTCACCATCGCCATGTTAGGCGCCATTGAATCGCTGCTCTCGGCCACCGTGGCCGACGGCGTGACGGGCGAACGGCACCATTCCAATACGGAACTGATGGCGCAGGGAGCAGCCAACCTCGTGACGCCCCTGTTCGGCGGCATTCCCGTAACCGGCGCCATCGCACGCACCATGACCAATATCAACAACGGCGGCCGGACACCGGTGGCCGGACTGATTCACGCCGTGGTACTGCTGCTGATTCTCCTGTTTCTGGGGCCGCTGACAAAACACATCCCCATGGCCTGTCTGGCAGGCATCCTGGTGGTTGTCTCCTACAACATGAGCGAATGGAGAACCTTCCGTTCGCTGCTGAAAAATCCGAAAAGCGATGTGGCGGTCTTGCTGGCCACGTTTTTCCTGACCGTACTGTTCGACCTCACGGTCGCCATCGAGATCGGACTGCTGCTGGCCATGCTGCTGTTTATGCGGCGGATGATGGAAACTACCCGGGTTTCGGTGGCCACCGAGACCCTTGACCTCTCGGGCGAAGCGGAACTGCCGCACGACCGGGAAGTGCTGGTGATTCCCAAGGGAGTGGAAGTATATGAAATCAACGGGCCGTTTTTCTTCGGCATCGCCAATAAATTCGACGAATGCATGAAACAGGTAGGTGACAAGCCGCGCGTCCGCATCATCCGGATGCGCAAGGTGCCGTTTATGGACTCTACCGGACTGCACAACCTGGAAAGTCTGTGCCGGCTGTCACACAGGGAAGGCATCCGCATCATCCTCTCGGGCGTCAATGAGAAAGTGCGGGAGATGCTGATAAAAAACGAAATGGACAAACGTATCGGCAGCGAAAACATTTGCAGTCACATCAGTCTGGCCCTTTCCCGGGCGCGCGAACTGCTCCGGCTTGCCTGAAAACGCTGCCGAAACAGAAACCGGATAAATTTATAATTAACCATTCATAGTTGACAGAAATGATTACATCAGACCAATTACGTGACGTGTTGGAACGCGAGCAGGCGTTGAGGGGGTACCTTTGACGTCGATGCCAGAACCGTCCAATTAGAAGAAGAAGAATTGCGCACCCAGGATCCCGGTTTCTGGGAAGACCTCAAACGGGCCGAAGCGCAGATGAAACGGGTGAAAGACCTGAAAAAATGGATTGAACTTTATCGGGAAGTGCACGATGCGGCCGAAGAACTGAAACTGGCGTATGAATACGTGAAGGAAGAAGTGATTTCGGAAGCGGAACTGGATGCCATGTATGCACATGCGCTGGCGCTGCTTGAAAACCTGGAGGCCCGAAACATGCTTCGCGAAGAGGCCGACCGGATGAGTTGCGTCCTCAAGATCAATTCCGGCGCGGGCGGCACGGAGAGCCAGGACTGGGCGTCGATGCTGATGCGGATGTACATGCGCTGGGCCGAGGCCGGCAACTACCGGATCACCGTCTGCAACCTGCAGGAGGGCGACGAGGCGGGCATCAAAACCGTCACAATGCAGATCGAAGGCGAATATGCCTACGGATATCTCAAGGGCGAAAACGGCGTGCACCGGCTGGTGCGCGTCTCGCCCTTCAACGCGCAGGGCAAGCGAATGACCTCGTTTGCCTCGGTCTTTGTCACGCCGCTGGTAGACGACTCCATCGAAATCGAAATCAATCCGGCCGACTACACATGGGACACCTTCCGTTCGGGCGGCGCCGGCGGCCAGAACGTGAACAAGGTGGAAACCGGCGTGCGTCTGCGCTACAACTACAAAGACCCCGACACGGGCGAGGTACGCGAAATCCTGATTGAAAATACCGAAACCCGTTCACAGACGGACAATCGCGAAAACGCCATGCGCCTGTTGCGTTCCATGCTCTACGACATGGAACTTCAGCGGCGTCTGGCCGAAAAGAACCGCATCGAGGCCGGAAAGAAGAAAATCGAATGGGGGTCGCAAATCCGCAGCTACGTCTTCGACGACCGCCGCGTGAAAGACCACCGGACGAATTTCCAGACCTCCGACGTGAACGGCGTAATGGACGGCAAGATTGACGGCTTTATCAAAGCCTGGCTGATGGCATTCGCCGGCACGCAAACGGGCGACGGATAATCCACTGCCGGATGCTGCTTTACGCTTCAGACAGGCGGAAGCGGGTTTATTTTCGGTTTTAAGTCGCTGCCGTACGGCAGCACACACCCCTTTCCGGATGCGGAACCTGTTTATGCTGAAAAGTGACTATCTTTGCGCCGCCCTGCCTGAAAAAAATCGTAATATGTATCATTTGGGAAAGTATAAAGTCACCGACAAAATGAGCGACCTGATTTGCGAAAACTATTCGATGTTGCTTGTCATGAGTCGGTTTGGTATTGCATTAGGCTTTGGAGAAGACACGGTCGGTGAAGTGTGCCGCAAGAACGGCATAGACGAAAAGACGTTCCTGACGGTGGTAAACATGCTGATTGACGAGGAACGGCGGGATGAAATTGACATGTCGATCTCCGTGAAGCCGTTAGTCTCCTATCTACGTAACTCTCACGCCTATTTTCTGGATTTCCGTTTGCCGGCCATCCGCGTCAAGCTGACCGAGGCCGTTGATTACGCACATAATGATATCGGACAGGCTATTATTCGCTATTATGACGAATATGTGTCCGAAGTGCGCAGGCACATGCAGTATGAAGAGGAAACGGTCTTCCCCTATGTCGACCTCTTGCTGGACGGAAAAAAGCATCATTACCACATCGACATTTTCAGTAAACAGCATAATCAGGTAGAGGCGCGACTCTTTGAACTGAAGAATATCATTATCAAATATTTTCCGGCACGGAGCAGCAATGAACTGAACAGTGTCCTGTTCGACATTTTCGCCTGTGCCGAAGACCTGGCGTCGCACAACCGGCTGGAGAACAATCTGCTTGTGCCGGTAATCAGAAAGCTTGAACGGAAAAGGATGTTTCATGAGTAATGTGAGATTGCAAATAGCGATTGCCGAGCCGTCTGTGATTGTCCGCAACGGCATCATCGCCGTACTGAAACGGTTTCCGTCCCTGAACGTCAATCTCTTTGAAATTGCCGATCCTTCGCGTCTGACGATCGAGTTATGCAAATGGAAACCCGATATTCTGATTGTGAATCCGCTGTTTCCGTACGGCCTGTCCGTACAGGGCCTGAAAAACGAAACAGGATGCCGCCACATGAAATGTATTGCCATGCAACATGCGCTGATGGAACCGTCCATACTGAAGATTTATGATGAAACGATTTCCATCTACGACACGTCCGAACAGGTTCGGGAGAAACTGGAATCGCTCTGCTGTCCGGACAGTGAACCGGCGGAACCGGTCCGGCAGGAACTCAGTGTCCGCGAGAAGGAGATCATCGTGTGCGTGGTCAAGGGCATGACCAACAAACAGATTGCGGAACATCTCTGCCTGTCTGCGCATACGGTCATCACCCATCGCCGGAACATCGCCAACAAGTTACAGATTCACAGCCCGGCCGGTTTGACCATTTATGCCATTGTCAACAAACTGGTTGAACTGAATGAGGTGACCGGAGCATAATCTTCCCTGCCCCCTCTTCTTTTAACCTGAGTTCGACGCAAGAAAAAGGCAAAAAAGAACAGGAAAAGAGATCAGAGATTCGTATCTTTATATCCTGAAAGTCAAATAAGCACGAACTGAAAACCGTATCTCTTACGGATACAAACTCAAACACCACAGGAACCTGAAGGCGTATTATACTCCATCTGTATAAATCGAAAATCCATTTATGTGTGCTTTACAGTTCCACATACCGGAGCTTACCAGTTCTGCATATCAGAGCTTACCAGTTCCGCATGTCGGAACTTGCCGGTTCCACATCATGGAACTGTACAGTTCCACTTTGCAGCAGATCACATAGGTCGAACTCACGTTAAGGTAAGGGTAACTTTTATACGGCAAACGCCGAAACAGACGGCTTGACGGAAAGGATGCGAAAGGCGTGCAGCTGAAAAGAACTTATACATTCCGGTCGTCTTTTTCCCGGATTTCAACTCGCCTGATTTTACCGCTGATGGTTTTAGGCAATTCGCTTACGAACTCAATGATGCGGGGATATTTGTAGGGTGCGGTGACTTGCTTCACGTGCTCCTGTATTTCCCTGATCAGCGCATCGCCGGCTTGATCCGCATATTCTTTGGCCAGGACAATCGTCGCCTTGACGATCTGTCCGCGGATTTCGTCCGGCACGCCCGTAACGGCACATTCCACCACCGCCGGATGCGTCATCAGCGCGCTTTCGACCTCGAAGGGGCCGATCCGGTAGCCGGAACTTTTGATCACATCGTCGGCACGTCCTACGAACCAGTAATAGCCGTCCTCGTCGCGCCATGCCACGTCACCGGTGTAATAAATCCCGCTGTTCCATACTTCGCGTGTACGTTCCGGGTCGCGGTAATAAGACTTGAAAAGCCCCAGAGGTTTGCTGTTTTTTGTGCGGATCACAATTTGGCCCTGTTCGCCGTCCTCGGCCCGGCTCCCGTCCGGACGCAGCAAATCTACGTCGTATTGCGGATTGGGCAGTCCCATGGAACCGGGTTTCGGCTCCGACCACGGAAGCGTGCAGATCGTCAGCGTCGTTTCCGTCTGTCCGAAGCCTTCCATCAGTTTGATCCCCGTCAGTTTATGGAAGGATTCAAACACGGCCGGATTCAGCGCTTCGCCCGCAATGGTGCAGTATTTCAGGGAGGAGAGGTCAAACCCGGTCAAATCTTCGCGAATCAGGAAGCGGAAGATGGTGGGCGGTGCACACAGCGAGGTGATCCGGTAGTCCTGAATCATGCGAAGCATGTCGGCCGGTCTGAACTTTTCATGGTCATACACAAAAACGGTCGCGCCGGCGATCCACTGTCCGTAAAGTTTTCCCCAGACGGCTTTGCCCCAGCCGGTATCGGCGATGGTAAGGTGGAGACTGTCCGGATGGAGATTATGCCAGAAACTGGCCGTTACGATGTGTCCCAGTGGATAGGTGAAGTCGTGAATGACCATTTTCGGATCGCCGGAAGTCCCGGAGGTAAAGTACATCAGCGAAGTGTCGTCGTTGGTGTTCACCTGTTCCGGACGCACAAATGGTGCAGCTTCGCGAATACCTTTATGGAAATCGTCAAATCCTTCCGGAACCAGCGGCCCGACGGATATGAGCCGCTCTACGGAGGGCGATTCGGAGAGCGCATCGACCACATGTTTGAGTATCAGTTCTTCGCCCACGCAGACGATGGCTTTGATGCCGGCCGCACGGGCGCGGTAGACGATGTCTTTTTTGGTCAGCAGATGCGTAGCGGGAATCACGATGGCGCCCAGCTTGTGCAGCGCAATGACGGCATACCAGAATTCGTAACGGCGTTTGAGAATCAGCATGACCATGTCTCCCTTGCCGATTCCCAGCGACTGAAACCAGGAGGCCGTTCGGTCGGAAGATGCTTTCATGTCGGCGAAAGAGAAGTCGATATGTTCTCCCCGGTCGTTAGTCCAGCACAGCGCCCTTTTGCCGGGCGCTTCCGCGGCCCAGGCATCTACTACGTCATAGCCGTAATTGAAGTTTTCCGGCACGTTTATTTTGAAATTTGCGATAAAATCAGCCTGCGACTCAAACGAGGTCTTGGTTAAAAACTTTTCCAGCATCCTGTTCCGTATTATTTGTCAGTTAGTATATTCACATTCATTTTTTCCGTTCATTTGCTTTTCCGGCTACATGATGACGGCAAGGAAAGTGACGGTTTGGCCACCAAGCGCTTTCATGCCGTGCGGCAGTTCGGAATTGAAGTAGACGCTGTCTCCTTCTTTCAGGATCAGGTCTTTTCCGTTGATCCGGAAAAGCAGCCGGCCGCTGATGACGTAATTGTATTCCTGCCCGGTGTGTGTATTGAGATACATCGGTTCGTCTTCCGGTTTGGGATGCACCGTCACCAGAAACGGGTCGGCCTTGCGCTTTGTAAATCCGGCAGCCAGCGACTGGTATTTATAGGCTTTCGTACGTTCCACAGCGACGCCCTTGCCTTTGCGTGTCACGAAATAGGCATTCATTTTCGGCTCGTCGCCAAACATCAGTACAGTCAGTTCAATGCCGTATGCCTGTGCGATCCGGTGCAGTATGCTGACGGAAATGTCTGCGGTTCCGCTTTCGAGCAACAGGTATTCATCCGCAGAGAGATTGCATACGTTAGCCATTTCCTCTACACTGATCTCCAGTACGTCGCGTAATCCGGTCAATCGCGCTGCAATTTGCTTGATTTGTTCGTTCATGAATATGGGTGAAATTATTTTTGCTTGGTACGCTGGGTGGTCTTGCCGACAGACGGTTTGGCTGTTACGCTCTTCCTGGTCGCGGAAGCCTTTTTGACCACGGCAGCCGGGGCCGCCGTCTTGGGTGTTTTTTTCGATTCTTCCTTCGATTCGACTTCTTCCGTTTCCTCCTTTTCTGTTTCTTCCTTTTGAGGTTCAAACTCCGTAATGCCGACGCTCAGCAACAGATTATACCAGCTCAGTATGCGTTTGATGTCTGTCGGATACACCCGATCGCGGTCGAAATCGGGGAAAACTTCCGCCAGATAAGCACGCAACTCATCCGGTTTCCCGTTCAGCAGATTGAGCGTGACCTGCCGGCCCTCTTCTTTCGCTTTTATGTGGTTTAATACTTCATAAAGCGGCGCTTCCGCCTCTTTCGTATAAACAGATATGTCATTCAGCGGGATCACTTTTTCCCTTGGATATATGGGGATACGCTTCTTTTCGACCAGCGATTCGATAATCATCAGGCTTTTCCCCTGAGATATCATTTTAAAAAGTCCGGGTCTGCCGGACACTGATAAGATCGTTTTCAACATGATGTCTGTTTTTTTATAAAATCATTTCTTTTCTGATGTAATGGCAAATATAGTACAACTCTGTCTAATCCGACACGTTTCTGTCCAGAAAAATATCCGGCACACCGGTCTGTTTTTCGGACAGACTTTTGACAAGCTTTTCTATTTGAGGTATTAATGCTTGTTTTCCGTCGTTGAAGACGACGTAATCGGATTTTGTTTTTTTTACCTCATCCGTCCATTGATGTTTCATTCGGCGCAGGACGTCCGTTTCCGTCAGTCCGTCACGCGCCATTACACGCTGCAGGCGAAGCGCTCTGGGAGCATATACCGTCACGCGCCAATCCACATACCGGTCGAAACCCGACTCAAACAGGATGGCTGACTCCAGCACGGCACAGGGAGCGGATTGCAGCAATACCCATTGCTGGAAATGACGGGCTACTTCCGGATGAATAATCGCATGGACCTGTGTCAACAGCGACGGGTCATGAAATATCAGCGAGGCCATCCGGCGACGGTTCAATCCGTTTGCCTCGTAAATTTCCTCTCCCAGCAAGGCGGTCAGCCGTTCACGAATCTCCGGAAGGGTTGCCGTCAGCCGTTTACTCTCCTCATCGGCAACAAAAGACGGCATGTTATACGTTTTGAGCAGGGAAACAACCAGTGATTTTCCGCTTCCGATGCCTCCGGTAATGCCGATCGTCGTTGTCATGGCGTTGTACGCTGTTCCATGATAAATTCGACCGTTGCCGGATTGAGTGTCGGAGGAGTTATCTGAGAAGGCTGTTTGCTCAGGCAGACCGCCAGTTGTCCCTCGGTACGGCTTGCTTCAAATTTCTGAAAGGGAATACGTATTTCAAACTCTTTTTCCGTCAGTTTTCCGAAACGCGACACCGGCACTTGGCATATGACTTCAATCTCCGACGGAAACACATGCAGCATATAATGCGCCGGCACATCCTCGCACACTACGGGAATCACCAGCCGTTTTTCCGTAAATTCCTCAACGGGTATCTTCACCTTGACTTCGTGTTCATCCATCCTTACGCCGGCGATGCTTTGCAGACGCAGGGTCAACTCGCGGGTACTGTCCGCGTTTTTCAGTTCTGCGGGAACGGTTCGCAACGCATGCAACGTATCCAGAATAGTCTTGTTTGCATATACGAGTACTTTGTCGGGCGTGACCGTAATGTCTCCGGACTGTTGAAAACCCGGTTCCGGAGAGACGGAGATGTCTGCAACGACCGGAAGTTCCTTGTTTCCCAATTCCTCATAATGCAACTCAATGGTCTGCGGTTCAAAACCAAGCAGGGAGGTGGAAGAGGTCAACTGCCTCGAAATACCGGATTCAATTGTTTTCCTTGCCACGGTGATTTTTCCGTTTGTCTCTTCCCGAAGATTTTTCAGACTGACTTCCAGCGGTGCAAATTTATACAGCCATAAATAGCTGAGCATGACCAGACCCTTATCTTTTACTCTGAAAACAATTGCTTGCGGATTGTCGTCCGTCAGCGTGATATGGGCCGGTACATTCTTGTATTTCACCGGCAGGGACATTTCCAGTTCCATGTCTTCCTGCAAGCTTTGCAGATACCAGAAACCTGTCGACAGCAGCAGAAAGAAAAGGAAAATCACCGTTTCTTTCCATTGCAGCCCGTGAAAAAAAGTCTTTATATGATGAAAAACTGACTTGAACAAGTTTGAATCAAGTCGCAACATAGCGGATTTATTTGGATTGGATATCGCCCGAAGATGCAAATACCGACATTTTATCCACCCGGATACGCACTCCGTCAGCCACTTCAATCAGCATGGTCGTTTCATTTACTTCCCTGATGCGACCGTGAATGCCTCCTGCAGTAACGATTCGGTCTCCCGTTTTCAACGCTTCGCGCGCCTTCTGGATAGTTTTCTGTTTCTTCTGCTGTGGACGGATCATCAGAAAATAAAAGATAGCCACAATAGCTACCATCATGATGATTGGCTGATATTTTGCCCATTCCGACGGTTGTCCTTCCGGGGCCAAAAGTAAAATTGCAAATAATAAATTCATCTCTTCCTGTTTTATTGGTTGTTTTTTATTTCTCCGTTGCACGGGAGGATTATGTGTATTGAAGCAACAGCCGTTTCTGACGAAAGCCATTGAATCTTTTAATTTTCATATCCCTGTCTTACCGTGTATTTGTATAACGGCGTCAAAGGTACAAAATATCCTGCTGTTTCAACATGGAATTCTCTTTTTTCAAATCCTGAATAACCGATTCCAGAATACCATTAATGAAAGTACTGCTTTTAGGCGTACTGTAATATTTGGCGGCATCGATGTATTCATTGAGCGTCACGTTGACGGGTATTTTTGGAAAATGCATGATTTCGGCAATCGCCACCTGCATGATGACCAAATCCATGTTGGCAACACGTTCCGATTCCCAGTTTTCCAGGTAGTGGCCGATACGTTTGCGGTATTCGTCGCCGTGCAACAGGGCCTGTCGGAACAGGGTGACGGCAAATTCGCGGTCTTCTTCATCCTTGTACATGGGCATTAATTCCTGTTTACTCCCCGCCGATTCGTCAAAACGCTTGATCGTCTTGATAACGAAACTCTCAATGATGTCCACGTCGTCGTTCCAGTATATACACATGTCTTCCAGCGCTTCTTCCAGTACGGTGTTTCCACAGATGAGCTTCCGGAAAACCGATCGCCAAAATTCCCTGTCGGTTTCGTACGAGTCTTCGGAACATTCCAGATAGGCCCGGTAAACGTCCGATTCCAGAATCCGTTCCAGCGTCTGTTTCACAAAATCACTTTCACTGGCCCATGAAATGCCGTGATCTTTCACGTATTTTCGTAGCGTCTCATTGGCCTGTACCTGTAAGGCAAAACGATTTTCGACCAGACGTGTATTCGGACTTAATTCATCTTCGCTGGGGCGGTATTTGTTTTTCCGTGTTTCGAGGCGCCGTTCCTGCAGTCGCGTAACCTCTACGATTAACAGCAGAAAATAGTAATACAGATCGTATGACCGCTGTAAACTCAACAGCAGTTCGTTTTCCGCCACTTTTATATCTACGCCACCACTTTGGTAACAGGCATATGCCATCTGTAACACCTTTATGCGGATTAAAATTCTGTTTATCATTCTATGAAAAACCTGTTTGTAAATTTCAGGCTGCGAAGATAGCGAATCTTCGGTTAATCCGCAAAAACAGGTCTCCGTGGGGAGCAATTCAGAGGCTCGTGCCTGCATAACCGGAGTTCGGGTTTTACCCCACATTGCAAGCTATCCACTGTCAACAGTCCGTAAATCAGATGCTATATTTTCCGGACTTCCTGCATGGTCGTGCAGTCGGCTTTGCCGCCTTCATGGATTCGCATGTGAACGAAGTTACTAAGTCATGTTACGCGGCATCCGGGCTTATCCCTCGCCGACAGGCCGCCCGACGGCCGTTGCTGTGGCAGGACATGCCGCTGTGCACCGGAGGTGTCGATCGACCTCTAATGCAGATGTCGACCAGCCTCTACACTGGAGGTCGAT
>JAISMO010000125.1 GCA_031276675.1 Tannerella sp. | reverse complement strand
CCGGTATGGCTGGTCTACCCTGCGCAAAATACCCGATCTGCTGAATCCGTATGAGTATGCCAAAGCATACAACGATATTGTGGGCGACGGCTCCATATCCGACGCCGACATGGAGGCCTGCCGAAACGGAACGAAAGGAATCGACTGGATAGACCTTATGAGACAGACCGAGAGGCAAAAAAAAAAAAACGTTCGTTGTTCTTTGGGGTTTTAAAAAAAAATGCCTTACTTGCGCCCCGTATCAAAACAATTCAGCAAAACAACGTAATAGTCATGTGGGAAAATTTGAAATACACTTGCTTTTTATTCTGCATCTTCCCGATGCAGTTGTCTTGTCGTTGCTCCTCAACCTTAAACAAATGTATAAAACTGTTAACATGGGGGGGGGGGTAATTCACTTGTTTTCAGTTGCTTAAAACACCCATTTAACCTGCCTCTCTTTTTACTGAATAAACGTCGTTGCCTGCCTGTGTGCAGGCGGGGGCGTTTTTGTGTTTGTACAGGCCCGGCCGTTACGGCAATCCGTTCGTCCGGCGCCGACGGGTGTGAGGGGAGATGATAAGGTATGAGAAAATGTAATCAATCGAAAAAAAGCGGGACGGCAAGTCCCGTATAACTGAGTTTTAATTATCAATTTAAGTCATTGCAATGAAACGAAAATTATTTCATTTGAATCGGGATACCTGGCGCAGGATACTGTGCCTGTGCTGTATCCTCAGTTTTTGTTCACTCGCTGCCCATTCGCAGCAGCGGGTAAGTGGCACGGTGACGGATTCCAGAGGGGAACCTGTCATCGGGGCAAACGTGGTGGAGAAAGGTACGACGAACGGCACCGTGACAGACGCCGACGGAAAATTCTCCCTGGGCGTTGAAGGCGGCAGTCCGGTCCTGCAGGTATCCTTTATCGGCTATGTGACGCAGGAGGTGCGTGTCGGAAACCGCTCGCAAATACCCGTCACGCTGACGGAAGACAGCAAGCTGCTGGAAGAAGTCGTGGTGGTGGGCTACGGTACGGTGAAAAAGTCGGATTTGACGGGAGCCATCTCTTCCGTCAGCAGCAAATCCTTTCAGGACATGCCCAGCTCGTCGGTCAACAGCATCCTGGCGGGACGCGCGCCCGGCGTGGCGGTCAGGCGCAGTAACGGCGCGCCCGGCGAAGGCTCCACCCTCCGCATCCGGGGCTCCAATTCGCTGATGGGAAACAATGATCCGCTGATTGTGGTAGACGGCAACTACAGCGGATTGCCGGACATGAACGACATTGCTTCCATCGAAATCCTGAAAGATGCTTCGGCTACGGCCATCTACGGTTCACGCGGCGCAAACGGCGTGATCCTCGTGACCACCAAACGTGGCGGGTATGAGAGCAAACCCACCGTGCGGATCATTTCCGATATCTCCATCGAGCAGTTGCCCGGAAAGTGGGGACTGATGGACGCCGACGAGTTTGCCGAGTATAACAGGAGCATTGACCGGATCGGCGAAAACGACCTGGCCTGGTACCGGGAGCATGGCGGCGTTGACTGGCAGGACGAACTCTTCCGGACAGGCCTTTCGCAAAACTACAAGGCCATTCTGACCGGCGGGAGCAAAACCATGCGCTATTACCTTTCGCCCTATTACCGAAGTTCCGATGGGATCATGCGGGGGACGGAAGCCGGCAGTTACGGATACTCGGCCAAGGTGGACATGCACCTGGACGACCGCATCAGTATCCAGATGGAATCGAACCTGGGGCACAGCAGCAACCTGAACCCCGGACTGGGACAGGACAGGGGCAACACCAACTCCGCCATCATGAGCGCGCTTATGTGGGCGCCGACGGAGCGCATGTTCGAAGACGACGGTTCCTACCGGCGGCTGGGCTACGGTTCGGGGTCGGCCATCAATCCGCTGCTGCTCACTACCGACCAGAATACGAACTACGGCAACAGCGGCAACCTCGTCGGCAACCTCCGGGTGAAAATCACGGAAGGTTTCCATTTTGACGGAAAAGCTTCGTACAGCATCCGTACCGGAGGAAACAGACGGTTCGTCAATGAAAAGCTCAACGGCGGCCCGGCCGACGCCAGCCAGTCCGCCTACGAAACCAAAAGCTGGCTGGTCAATGCCTACCTGACCTACAACAAAACCTTCGCCGAAGTGCACAATCTGACCGCCATGGCAGGATTTGAAGAAAGCAAGGAGGAATCCCAGAGTTTCAGCGGTTCGGCAAAGAATTTGGCGATAAAAACGGCCGGATGGTACAACCTGGAACTCGGCGCCACCCGCAATGCAAGCTCGTCGTACTCGAACAGCGCCCTGCGGTCGTTTTTCGGCCGCCTGAACTATGATTACGCCTCGAAATACCTTGTCACGGCCACCTGGCGCGCCGACGGTTCTTCCAAATTCCGGGGCGACAAGCAATTCAGCTATTTCCCTTCCTTCTCGCTGGCCTGGAGGCCTTCCGAAGAAGCCTTCCTCAAAGACGCCGACCTTTTCCAGAACCTGAAACTGCGTGGCGGATGGGGGATTACCGGCAGCCAGGCCGTGGACTCGTATGCCACCTACGCCTATCTCAGGAGCAGACGGTTTGCATGGGAAAGCGGTAACGACGAAATCGGATACGGGCCGCAGATCGGAGGCAATCCGGACCTGCAATGGGAAGAAACCAAACAGTGGGATGTGGGTCTGGACATTTCGGTGCTGGAAGGACGGCTGTCGCTCTCGGTGGACTATTACGCCAAACATACGGACAAGCTGCTGGCGCCCATCACGGCGCCCGCCTACAACGGCGCCGACCCGGAACACAGCACCACCAGTACGACGGCCAATCTCGGCGTGGTGGAAAACAAAGGCTTCGAAGCCGGTCTCAGTTTTGTGGTATTCACCCATGCCGACTGTTCGTATGAGGTCAACCTGAACGGCGCGCTCAACCGGAACAAGGTACTGGACATCGGAAAACAGAATATCCTGTATGGAGACACATATGCTCCCGGCACCTTTTCGCAAAGTCCGTTCGCTACCGTGCCGGGCTATCCCGTCGGCAATATCTACGGGTTAAAATACCTGGGCATCTGGCAGGAAAGCGAAGCGGCACAGGCGGCGGAGTATAACCTGCAACCCGGCGACTACAAGTATGAGGACGTGGACGGCGACAAGATTTACGATGCCGACGATTTTCAGTCCATCGGCTGCGCCAACCCGAAATTCACCTGGGGATTCAACAATCACTTTTCGTGGAAGAATTTCGATTTCAACGCCCTGTTCGAAGGCGTTGCAGGACGCAGCGTGATCAACTGGACCTATCTGAAAATCACCACCAGCCCGGGTGGCATCATCACGCATCCCGACGGAAAGGACACATGGACGCCCGCCAATCCGCAGGCCCGGTTTGCCAGACTGAAAAACAACAACCTGCAGGGACTGTCCGACCAGTGGATTCAGGACGCAAGCTACATGAAACTGCGAAACCTGAGTGTGGCTTACCGTTTTCCCAAAAGAATCATTCCCTTTGCCAGCGTCAAGGTTTCGGTCAGCGCTCAAAACTACCTGACCCTGACCAAATACAAGGGATATGACCCGGAAGTCAGCACCACATCCGGCAAAGACGTCAGCGCAAGCATGGACTGGTTTGCCTATCCCAATCCCAAGAGTATCTCCTTTGGATTGTCAGTAGAATATTAATCATTATAAAGCAAATGGATTATGAAGACAAAGATTTTGATTATACTGAGTGTACTGGCAGGAATGATCGCCTGCGAGTCCAATGAAAAATTCCTGGAAGAGCATCCCTACGGACGGCTTTTCCCCCATACGTTCTATAGCAGTGAAGCCGAACTGGAACTGGCTATCAATGCGCTCTTCATCCAGCAGATGAGAGCCTTTAACCGCGATTACGAAAGCCTGAGTCCGGCGCTGGGAGCGGCCGACGATGTGACGATGGCAGTCTCCAGCTGGGACGTGTTCCAGCCGGTTTCGGGGACGGACGATACAGACTTGGAACTGGGATGGGAACGCTGTTTCCTCGACATCAACTATGCCAACGGCATCATCGACAACTATCGGAATGCCGAGGGAACCATGCCGGAGGAAAAACTGAACCAGTATCCGGCCATGGCGCATTTTGTCCGTGCATTCAACTATTTCTGGCTGGTGCGCTTTTTCAACAACATGCCGAAGATCACCACCACCACACTGCCGGATTTCAACGTCACCGTTTCTCCCAAGGAAGAAATCTATGCGCTGATCGTCGAAGACCTCCAGTTTGCCGAACAGTGGCTGCCGGTTGAGTGGACGGGGAAGAAAAGAACCGGCGGCGCTCCCACGCAGGGAGCGGCGAAAGCAATGCTGGCCAAAGTCTATCTGCAAATGGCCGGCTTCCCGGTCAACGGCGGAGCCGAATATTACGCCAAAGCGCGCGACAAGGCGAAGGAAGTCATGGACAACGCCGCCACCTACCATTACATCCTGCGAGAGCACTGCATAGACTTGTGGGATCCCTACTGGATATTGCAGGCCGAAGATGAAGTCATTTACTTCTGCAAAGGTTTGCCGGCCAGCGAAAACTACACCGTGCGTTCGCCCCTGGCCTGCCGGCCGAGGGAAAACCTTGGCGAAGGGAGCGGATGGGAGATGTATCTTGCGGAAAACTACTTCTATGAACACTTTCCCGAAGGCGAACGCAAGAAGGCCACGTTTGTGGACACGATCTACTTCAAACCCCGGGAAGACGGCACGCAGGAAGTGAGGCACTACACGGAGATGGCGGCAAAACATCCGTTCTATAAAAAGGAATGGGCCGACGACAGGGTGAGCGACTGGTCATGGGACCGGATGTGGGAAAGAGCGGACTGGAATAACGGGCGCAGCTTCATTGCCCTCCGCTACGCCGAAGTACTCCTGATCTATGCCGAAGCGCAGGCCAGGGCCGACGGTTCGCCCAATGCGCTGGCCTACGACTGCCTCAACCGGATTCGCAACCGCGCCAAAGCGGGAGTTGGCTCCACCGGAGCCGAGGTTGCCGGACTGAGCACGGAAGCCTTCCTGGATTCGGTCGTATGGGAACGTGCCTGGGAATTTGCCGGCTCCGAGTCCTACACCTCCAGGTGGTTCGACCTGCAACGGCTCGAACTGGTCGAAAAGGCCGCCACCGAGTGGCGCCGCGAACCGGATGCCCCCATTGCGCAGACGCCAACCAAAAAGCACTATTTCCTGCAAATACCTTCGGCCGAAGTCGTGAAAAATCCGGCATTGAACAACAACAATCCGGAGTACTGACCGGACGCCGGGCAACCGGTTTTGCGCGAAATTTTGAACTGAAAACGGAGAATCGGGTATTTCCCGCCCGATTCTCCGTTTCCCGATCCAGGGCGGATCGGCTACCCGATCCAATGCTGATCGGCATCCCGATCTGATGCAGATCGGCGTCCCGATCCGATGCTGATCGGGACAACCGCCGCAGCGAGGATTGTCGGGCGCGCCCCGTCATCGAGAAATCAACCCGGATGACGTGTAACCTGAGATGTAAAATAAGTATTTTTGCACATGCATATGAATATCTATTTCCAATTAAAGAAACTTGCAATGAAAAAGAGTTTGGTATTATGGGCACTGTCTGCTATAGTCATGCCCCTGTTTATGAATGGATGCAATCGGTCCCGGAGCGACGGCGGGGGGCTGTCTCCATTTGGTATTCTCGTTCACCTGGAAGGTGGCGGAGAAAACAATGCCATGATCAACCACCTGGACCTGGTGGCGAAAATGGGTGCGCGCTGGAACCGCACCGACTTTTCGTGGAGCCACATCGAACGGTCGCAGGGTGAATGGCATTTCGAGACGCACGACCGGATTGTCGACCGGCTGACGGAACAGCAAATCCGGTCGCTGGGCATCCTCCTGTATGACGTGCCCTGGGCGCATCCGGCACACAAACATTTGGATGCGTGGCTGACGTATGTGGAAAAAACCGTCACGCGCTACAAAGACCGGATACGGCACTGGGAGGTATGGAACGAACCGAATCTGACGCACTTCTGGGAAAATCCGGATGGCGCCGACTATGCCGCACTGCTGAAGGCAACGTACCGGAAAATCAAGGAAATCGACCCGGAATTGACCGTGCTTTATGCCGGCACGGCCGGTATTCCCCTGGATTTCATCGAAAAATCTTTCAAGGCCGGCGCAGTCGACTGTTTCGACCGGATGGCTTTCCACCCCTACCGCGGCGAATTTGATACGATGGAACGGGTCGTCGCCTATTACCGGGATATCCGCGCCTTGCAGGAACTGCTGGAGAAATACAATGTCGGAGACAAAAAACTCTGGATTACCGAAATGGGACTGTCTTCCTGGCAGGCCGTCAGCGCTTCGACCATCGAAGCGTTCGCTGAAATGAAAAGAGGGAAAGAGCCGGACAAAGTCTGGAAACTGGCCCTGTTCTACAACGAAAACAGTCCGGCAGGCAACGCGCTGAAAGCCGATGAAATTGTCGCGCTTTTTGACGGCAGGGAAGATTTTACCATCGACAACCTGGGCTATCCTGATTTGGCCACCATCGACGTCAGCCGCTATGACGCGCTGCTTAGCCCGATGATGGAGGACTATCCGGTGACGCAGTTTGACAAGGGCGTCAGTCCGTCGGTCGGCTCTTTTTATTTTCGCGGCCGGCTGTATTTCTACGGCAACCCCATTACGGAAGCAGACCAGGCTGCATTTCTGCCGCAGGCCGTTCTGCTGTCGGTGCGTTTTGGCGTTGAGCGGTTTATCTGGTATGAGTTTTATTCTTCGGAACGGAATCCGTTTGAGCGGGAATATTTCTTTTCTCTGGTACATCATAACCTGGAACCGAAACCGGCCTGGTATGCCTACCGGACGCTGGCAAGCGTCTTCCCCGAAGGTTCGCGCATAGACGATGCTGTTGAATGGAACCGGACGGATTTCTGTGTCGTCAGCTGGATACACCCCGACGGCACGCACGCCTGGGCTGTCTGGACGCCCTCCGGGACGAAACAGGTATCCCTGAAAATCGGCAAGGGATTCCGGAAAGCGCTGGACGGCGCCGGCCGGGAACTGCCCGTCACGGCTGACACTCAAACCCTGGAAATCACGCCCGCTATCACCTATCTGGTAGGGCCTCGCACGCTGGATATAAAATAACATGCAGTCACCGCCGCCAGACAAAGCGGCTGTTCCACTCAAAGGCCGCCGGCACATCCGGCGGCCTTTGACAATTTCAGGGGCGCCGGAAAAGTTTCCGGACACCTTGTATGATCCTCCCCGTCTCAGAGCGGGACGGGGAGGCTTTCATGGTTTCCGTCGACGGAAACCCGTTCTCCGTCAACGTCGGCCCGAATGTTGAACTGTTGCTTTACACCCTTTTTATTCCCCACGCACCGGCGGCGCCTTTTCCGAGGCTGTTCGGGCGCAGGTCAGGCATTTTCTTTCAGAATCCGAAGCCCCGTTACGTAGCGGGGTTTGTAATAGGGCGACTTGTTGAGTTCTTCCATTTTAACGCCCCGGCGGCAGGCATGGATAAAGACAATATTGCCGTTTGCGTCGTTTGAAACAACGATTCCCACATGGCCCACGCGGCTGGAGGCGGCGTTACGGCCCTTGAAGAAGATAAGGTCGCCGGTTTTCAGTTCTTCCTTCATCACCTGCGTGCCCTGTTTGACCTGTGTGACGCAGCTGGGGCTTAGCAGGTATCCGAATTTCCCGAATACGAAGGAGGTGAAACCGGAACAGTCGAACATTTTCGGGCCTTTGGAACCTCGACGGTAGGAATGGCCGAGGAACTGTTTGGAGTAGTCTATGAGGGTTTGCGTCAGCGAGGTGGAATCGGGCGCAGGCCTTTGCAGGGAGTCGCTGCACAGGGCCAGCGTATCGGGCGGAAGCGTACAGGCCGGGGCGTCATTTCCGGCGCTTTTTACCGCTCCTGCTCTTTTTGCGTCTTTCCGTTCAATCACCCCTTCGTCCGAAACGGTCAGTCCGGTTTGCGGGAAATCCAGTTCGGTCAGCCGCTTGATTTCCTTCGCAGCCGAATGAGCGGCGTCCAGCACAGGTCCGGTCTTGTCTTTCTGGAGGGCGGAAAACACGTGTCCGCGGATGAATTTGCCTTTCCGGTCGGTGTATACCTTGACGATGGGGGCATATCCGCTGATGCCGCTGATGCTGAAGTCGCCGGAGGTACAGAAATTGCCCATGCTGTAGATAATAAACCGGTCCTTATACAGTTCGGCAGCCCGGACCACATGCGGCCCGTGTCCGAAGACGATGTCGGCGCCGGCGTCGATCACCGCATGGGCAAATTCAAGGACATTGCCCCGGTTCTCGCCGTAAAACGTTTCCGTTTTTCCGTTTACCTGGTTATGCGCCTTTCCTTCGGCGCCTCCGTGAAACGAGACAATCACAATGTCACATTCGCGGTCCAGTTCCGCCACGAGGCTCCCGGCTTTCGCAAGGTTGGTGATTCGGACCGTGCCCGTATTGGGTGCAAAGCCGCAGAATCCGTATTTCACTCCGTCGATTTCAAAGCGGGAGGTTTCGCATACGCCCTCCAGCCCGGCATAATGCAATCCAGCATCTGCCAGCACCTTCACGGTGTTTTCCCGTCCCCGCGGGCCGAAATCGCCCATGTGATTGTTGGCGATGTTCATCACGTCAAAGCCTGCGTCAAGCAGGTGATTTACATACCGGTCGGGCATACGGAAGAAATAGCAGCCGCTTTTGCAGGGTTTGGGCGTGCCGCCGCTGTTGAGGAAACAGCCTTCCAGATTCCCGAACGTCACATGGGCGTCGCGCAGTATATCTTTTACGTTTCGGAAGAGTTCCTTTCCGTCGCCGGGCGGGAGTTTGGCTTCGGAGGGATAATTGGAGCCGAGCATGATGTCGCCCGTACCGATAACGACGACCGTATCGCTTCCGCCGGACGGCGTCCGGGAGAACAGGTTCCATGAAAAAAGGACACAGACACATGCCGTCCGTGCAATCCTGAATAACCGTATTGAGTTCATCATTCTGCTGTTTTTTTTATATTTAATATTCGGAGGGCAAATATACTCATTTTATCTTTTATGCCTGTCGGATTCATTGCCCGACAGCCTCTGTGTTCATCGAGGTATCCTGTCCGGTATACCTGTTTTTGGGGGCTGTTTCTTTTTTTTCCGAAACGGTCGGACACTTTTTCCCGGGTGAATTTCAAACGGTCGCAGTCCCGTTTCTATTTCGGGCGCCTTTCCGGCGCTTCGTCTGACACTTTACTCCCGTCGCCTCACGCTTCGGACAGGCGAAAACGGGTGTATATCTTATTTTATGCTTCATACCTGCGGCAGCATCGTGTTTCAGCGTGTTTTTACGGTTCTAACTTTAGTTTGAAGTATGAAAACTGTTGTTTTTGCGATTCAAACTTTAGTTTGAAGTATAAAAACAATTGCTTTTGCGGTTCTAACTTTAGTTTGAAGTATGAAAACTGTTGCTTTTGCGGTTCTAACTTTAGTTTGAAGCATAAAAACAGTTGATTTTACGGTTCTAACTTTAGTTTGAAGCATAAAAACAGTTGATTTTACGGTTCTAACTTTAGTTTGAAGTATGAAAACTGTTGCTTTTGCGATTCTAACTTTAGTTTGAAGCATAAAAACGGTTGATTTTACGGTTCTAACTTTAGTTTGAAGTATGAATCCGTTTTTTGGGGCGGTTTTGTCCATGGACGGGAGTCTGAATCCGTCTTTTTTTATGGCTTTGCCGACAGGCAGACGTGTTTTTCCGTTTTCCTTTCCGACAGGGTCTGAATCATATTCCGGAAAAAATAAAACAGGCCTGTCG
>JAISMO010000090.1 GCA_031276675.1 Tannerella sp. | reverse complement strand
ATGGAGCCGGGGCGGTAAAAACGGAACCGGCGCATGTGCCGGCAGGATTCTCTCAATACGCAGGCTGCATAAACCTGCCGTCAGTTATTCACATCGGAGTAAACAGTTAAATTGAAGTTGGGCGCAAAGATAATATGTTTTTCTGTAAACGGACTGTCTCAAAAAAACTTGATGATATTTGGGCTTTAGCTCAATTCCCGCTCATTGCCGTCCGTTTATACTTCGCGCGGCATGGTTTTGAGCATGGCGCCGTCCGGTAAAAATATCGCCGGAGACGGCCTGTCGCCCTTCCGAAAGCCGGAGGACAGGAAACGGTTCCGAATGAACGGAAAACTTTTACGGTCGACCGTGACACGGTAAACGCGGGTGCATTTCAAACGGTCGCAGTCCCGTTTTTATGCCGGGCGCCTCCGTCGCTTCACACTTCGGACAGGCAGAAACGGGTTTATTTTTGTTTTTATGGAATACCGCGAGACTTGCATTTTCGAAGGACGGTTTTGTCGCTCTGCTCGATCAAATCACACGGGAGGAATACAAGGATTTCATCTTCCGATATGCGTCGGTCGACAGGGATTTCAAGACGAAATTCGAACTGGCCATCAGTGACGGAAGCAATATGGATGTTGAAAAAAAGTACGGCGAACTGATACGGAAAATCATACGTCGCCACTCCGACCGCGGATTTCTCGACTATGGCGCGTCAATAAGGGTATCCGGAGAGACGGGAGAGCTTATTCGCGACGGGCGGAAAACGATTGCCGACCACATGCGGAAAGTGATGCGCGACATTCCCGAAGAGAAAAACCGGATACGGGAACTTGTCCGCACGCTGACGGCGAAAAATCCCAGGCGACCGGCTATGCCTGATGAACTGAAGCGGATATTGAATGAGGGTTGACAGAAGGACAGTACCGAAACGGCATAACGTTGTGCCTGAAACGGCCCGTTCAAGGATTTTCGGCAGGAACGCCTTGCCATCTCTTAATTTTTCAATCGTCGAACTTCAAATTCAATTCACGGGATGGCGGTTATTCCTTCACCTGAGGTGATATTCAGCGTTTTCCTGTAGAGCAGGGGATCATCCAGCACACCCAGCGCTTTTTCCAGCGCTTTGTCTTCTTTCAGGCTTTCAAAGACCTCTCCCTTCCGGTAATAATAGCGTTTCACAATTTCGAGAGTGATCAGTTTCCTGATCTGTTTTTCGTAACGGACCAGGTCTTTCTCCAAATCCGGCGTCAGCTTCGCTTCCAAATCCGCAAACAGAGTCGGGTCATCCTTTGTATAGCCTTCGATTTCGGCCACTTCCTTCAGATTTTTCAGCATTTTCTCGCTCTGAAGGTCATAGGAAAAATCTTTCTCCTTGAGATATGTCTTGAATGATTCATAATCCTTGTCCGAATAAACAAATTCTTCGACCGGAGGAATGGTTTTATGTGTCTGCGTCCATTGCGTCACGTAATCGAACAGCGCATTATCGCTTGCCAGATAATATAACATGGTCGGTGTTGGCGACTCTTCTATCTCAAAGTCGGGACGGATACCGCCACCGTCGCGCACCGGTCGGCCGTTCGCGGTATGGAAAACGGAAGTCAGGCTGTCCGGGATCACCGTGACGCTGCCGTCCGTCTGCCGGTGTGTATAATCTATTGCCTGGATACACCTTCCGCTCGGTATGTAATACTTGCTTATCGTTATCTTCACCTTGCCTTCGTAAGGCAAGTCGCGCGTGCTTTGCACCAGCCCTTTCCCGAAGGAGCGTTCGCCTACCAGTACGGCGCGATCCAAATCCTGCAGGGCGCCGCAGACAATCTCGGCCGACGAAGCTGACTCGCTGTTAATCAGTACGGCTAGCGGCATCACCGTATCGACCGGTTCCAGCGGCGTCCGGTAAACCCGGTCGCGCTGTTTGATCTTTCCGTGCGTCGAAAGTACTTCCTTCCCCTTCGGGACAAAGAGATTAACGATTTGTACCGCCCCGTCCAGAAGGCCGCCGCCATTATTCCGCAAATCCAGTATCAGCGATTGTATCTGATGATTTCGTTTCAAATCGTTGAAAGCGGCTTTCACTTCCTGTGCGCTCTTGTCCGTAAAGCCCTGCAGGTAAATATATCCCGTATGATTTCCACGTACTCCGTAGTATACCACCTGATCAATTATGATTTGCTTGCGAACGAGTTCGATTTTGCGGGGCTTTTTCTCGCCCGGACGCTGTATTTTTACCGTTAATCCAGAATTGGGTACGCCTTTCAGCAAATTGCTTACCTGCTCGCTCGAAAACTTGCTTACGTCTGTCGTATCCACCGCCAGGATAAGGTCGCCCGCTTTCAGTCCGGCCAGCTGAGCCGGCATGCCTTCATAGGGTTCATCAATCATCACGCCTTCGGTTCGTTGACGGATGACGGCCCCGATACCGCCATATTCGCCGGTCGCAATGAATTTGAGATTGTCCGTGCGTTCTTCCGGATAGTACTCCGTATAGGGATCCAGTCCTTTCAGCATGGCATCGATTCCTCTGCGGATGGTTTTTTCCACATCCAGCGAGTCGACGTAAAACATATCCACCTCTTTGAGCAGCGCATTGAAAATCTCCAACTGCTTGCTGACCGCAAAACGATTCTCATCCTGAGCCTGTGCGGATTCCCATCCGCACCACAGCAGGCACAGACAAAGTATACTGCCGATTGATTTTTTTCGTAACATATTCATTAGATAAATTGAAACCGCAAAAGTAGACAATTTTACGGCGATTGTATAATGCCCGCTTCTATTTTTAACTTAATTTGCTCCCATCGGTCGTCGGGAATCTGGGGGCCAATCGTTTCAATCACATGGCCGGCCAGTAGTGCACCCACCTGCGCAGACTGTTCCAGTGAAGCGTTTACGGACAGTCCGTAGAGGAATCCTGCGGCAAAATTATCACCGGCGCCCGTCGTGTCGACCGGATTTCCACCCGAAGCAGGCACGGCAATGACCCCTTCACTGCTTCCGACCAGCGCCCCTTTGCTTCCGATGGTAACGACCGATATGTCAACCTGTTCCGAAATCTTCTGCACAGCTTCTCCGGCCGGCAAACCCGTATAGGCTTCCGCTTCGCTTTCGTTGGAGAAAAGAATCCGTACATACCTGGGAATGACTTCTTGCAACACATCTTTGAAGCCGTTGACAATATTGAAATTCGACAAATCCAGCGCCACATTCAGTCCCAGTCTGTCTATCCGTTGCAGGATGGGCAGAAACAGGGCTTCGTTGGAAATCAGATAACCCTCAATATATACGCAATCGTAGGCGCGTAACGTTTCGTCCGCAATTTCCGTGGCGGAAAGCGTTGCCGCGGGTCCGAGAAACGTGGCCATCGTCCGTTCGCCATCGGGCGATATCAATACCGTTGAACAGCCCGAAATTCCTTTCCTGCGAACAAAGTAAGGTGTGACGCCGGCTTTTCGGACCGCCTGTTCGTAGCCTGTTCCCGTTTCATCCGAGCCGATCTTTCCGATATATCCGACCTCCGCGCCTAAACGCGCCAACGCCCGCATCGTGTTACATACCGATCCGCCCGGCGCTTCGTCGCGTTTCAGTCCATGCTGCGCCTGATGAATGGCTCGCATTTGCTCTTCCCCGATCAAATCCATCGCCCCCTTTTTCATGCCCGTTTTCACCAGCGTATCATCGCTTTCCAGGCGGAGAAGCACGTCCGATAAGGCATTTCCTATCCCTATAATTTTCATTTTATGCCGAATTTTTTCACAAAGATATTGCATGTTTGGAAAAATACCTGTACTTTCGCCCCTCAATTATCAGAAAAGAAAAAGCATACAACATTCTTCCTTAGCTCAGTTGGTTAGAGCATCTGACTGGAAATCAGAGGGTCCCCGGTTCAAGTCCAGGAGGAAGAGCTAAAAAAAAGGTAATCGCAAAAAGTGATTATCTCTTTTCTGTTGTGCCGCGCATGAATAATAACGAATTCACGGCAACCCGCATGTACAGTCACGGATGATACCGGCGGAGAGCGGATCGCCCGTCAATCGCCATAAACAGCTATCGGCACGCTTCCGCAAAGTATGCCGAACAGTTGAAACAGTTCATAACATTATGAAAAGGCAGGCAGGAAGGTTATGAACCGTCTCCCACCTGCTTTACGGGATACATTTCAAGGAAATGCTTTGAGATATGGACAGGCGCGTCGAAACCTGCTATGGCCGGATGTTTCCCACTTTAATCAGGTATTCGGCTATCTGGACGGCATTCAGGGCAGCGCCTTTCTTGATTTGGTCGCCAACACACCAGAACGAAAGCCCGTTTGGATTTGAAATATCTTTCCGGATACGCCCTACATATACCGGGTCTTTTTCGGCGACAAACAACGGCATCGGATAGGATTTTTCCGACGGGTTGTCCTGTACCACGATGCCTTCGGCCCGTTCAAACGCAATACGGGCTTCCTCGACCGACAAGGGGCGTTCGGTTTCGATCCAGATGGCTTCCGAATGTGCCCGCAACGCAGGTACACGTACGCATGTTGCGCTGACGGCAACGTCGGAATGCATGATTTTTCGCGTTTCATTGTGCATTTTCATTTCTTCTTTCGTATAGCCGTTATCGGTAAAAACATCGATATGGGGAATCACGTTATACGCCAGCTGACAGGTAAACTTTTCCACTTTCGGCGTCTCGCCGTTGAGTATTTGTCTGTATTGGGCCATTAATTCGTCCATGGCGGCCGCCCCGGCGCCGGATGCCGACTGATAGGTGGCTACATGAATACGCCGGACAGGAGTCAGTGTATCGAGCGGTTTCAATGCAACAACCATCTGGATGGTGGAACAGTTCGGATTGGCAATAATGCCGAGCGGACGTGTCAACGCATCTTCCGGATTGACCTCGGGTACCACCAGCGGCACATCGTCGTCCAGGCGAAACGCACTGGAATTATCAATCATCACCGCACCGTATTTCGTAATCGTCCCGGCAAATTCCCTGGAGGTGCCCGCCCCTGCCGATGTAAATGCCACATGCACGCCTTTAAAGTCATCATGCTGTTTCAGTTCGCTCACCCTGTATGTTTTACCTCGAAACGTATAACTGCGTCCCGCACTTCGGGCCGAACCGAACAGTCTCAGTTCATCTGCCGGGAAATTTCTTTCCGCCAATACGCGCAGAAATTCCTGTCCCACTGCGCCACTTACTCCTACAATTGCTACTGTCATTTTTAACGTTTTAATTTTGAAAATGCACCGTTTTATTTTTACTTTTACGGCCTTATATTGAATTTTTCTCTTTAGTGGATTCAATTGCCACAAAATGAGCGTGCAAATATAGAAAAAAAACGGCAATGGATGTTTTTCTGTCTGATAAAAAACAGTGTCGGCAGTGACAACCGTTGTATAGAGGCTTATTAAAATCGTGTGAAATGAATCATACCCATGGAACGTTTACTTTTTATGATCAGCATTTTGATTCTTCCGACCGGGTTAATCGCCCTGCCGGAGGAAATTTCTGCCGGAGATGTATTGATTAACGAAATCATGGCAAATCCGGTCGGATTGACCGCATTTCCGGAGACGGAGTACGTAGAGATTTACAACGCTTCCGGAGATACGGTTTCTCTGGACGGATGGTCATTCATCTATGACGGCAAGCCGGCAGCCTTGCCGGACAGTTTGCTGCTGCCGGGCAGTTATGCCGTTCTGTTCCGTAACGGCAGTGAGGTTCATGTGGAAAGCGGGGGTATTGCCATTCCTGTGGCGAAATTCCCCTCTGCCCTGTCCAATGACGGAAAGACAGTAAAGCTAATTAATGCTGCCGGTCTCACGATTGATTTCACAAGCTATGCCAAGGCAAAGGCTGCTCAGTCATGGGAACGGGACAGCGCCGGAGACTGGTACCTGTCCAGCGATCCGCGCGGCGGAACGCCCGGCGCAGTCAACTCACCCAAAGACCCGCCGCCCGTCATTCCCGTTCCCGAACCGGACCTTTCGCAGCCGGGCGATGTGCTGATCAGTGAAATCATGGCGAACCCTGCCGGACTGACCGCATTCCCGGAGACGGAATACGTAGAAATTTACAACGCTTCCGGAGATACGGTTTCCCTGAACGGATGGTACTTTGTTTACGACGGGAAGCCGACAGCCTTACCGGACAGTTTGCTGCTGCCGGGCAGTTATGCCGTTCTGTTCCGCGGCGGTCGAGAGATTCATGTGGAAAGCGGGGGTATCGCCATTCCTGTGGCAACGTTCCCTTCCGCCCTGTCCAATGACGGGAAGACCGTAAAGCTGGTTAATGCTGCCGGTCTCACGATGGATTCCGCAAACTACGCAAAGGCGCCGGAGGCGTGTGCATGGGAGCGGAACAGGGAAGGCGACTGGTATTTGTCCAACGACCTCCGTGGAGGTACGCCCGGAACAGTCAATTCACCCGAACATATTCCCAGTCGTCCGGATGAAAATGGGGAGCTACCCGCAGCAGACTGGATTGTCTATGAGAAAGACCTTGTCTTCAACGAAATCCTTCCGGAGCCTTTCCCGGGAGGCAGCGAGTATATCGAACTGTACAACCGTTCCGGTCGAACATTGCGCATGATCGGGCTGTCGATTGCTGTCCGGAGAGCGGACGGCGAATGGCACACCCGTCATACGCTGGCTTCCGTTACCGAACCGCTGCCACCGGGCGTTTATGTTGTTTTGACCGGTCAGCGTGAAGGCGTACTGCGTTTTTATGCCACTTCCCGTCCGGAAGCCGTCTGCGAAGTGAAACTGCCGGAACTGAACAACACCGGCGCTGACCTGGTTTTGTTCCGGACAAAAGACGGAGTCGTTATTGATGAAGTCAGCTATTCGTCCAAATGGCACAATGGCGCCGTCAAAAACCCGGCAGGCGTTTCTCTGGAGCGCATTCAGCCGGAAGCGGATACGCAGCACGCATCCAACTGGACGTCTGCTACCGCTGCTGCCGGATACGGAACGCCCGCCGGTCAAAATTCGCAATACTGCGTGCCGGATAACAATAAATCCATTTCGCTGCTCTCACCGGAATACCTTCCTGAAACCGGTGAATATGTGATTGTCTGTCGGACGGACAGGACGGGCTACCGCCTGAAGATGGAAGTTTTCTCGCTGGAAGGAAGGAAAGTGGCGGAGATATCCAACAACCAGCTGTCCGGACAGGATAGTGAAATTCGCTGGGACGGCTGCGGACTGGACGGGAACCGTCTCCGAGCGGATGTATATATCTTTTATGCCGAATGTTATCATCCGGACGGACAGCGGCAAGTTCTCAGAAAAGCCTTTCTGATCAAACCCCGCTAAATCCCCGGCGAGCCTCTAACAGGCATTACCGCTTCTCCTGTGAATCTGAACGCACTCTGTCTTCCGCTTTTCCCCAGTCGATTAAAACCGACTGGGGAAAAGCAACATAACTCCCACACACAACCAAACTCCCGAAGGGACGGCATTTTATTAACCTCAACCCACATCGCAGTTCATGAAGAATTAAAGTCCCTGTATTGAGGGGGATCTTTTTATGGCTCATCCTGAAAATGCGTAGTTGTTATCATGTTCAAAGCATGTTTGATTCCTGTACCCATAAGCCCCATGTCATCAAGTGAAGCAAAACCGGATGATACGGATGGAGTTAAAAGAAAGGGGACAGCCCCAACAAAGGAGCAAAGAGGCTATGAAAAAGGCATGAAGATGCCTTCACGAAAAAGGGCAGACCGTGAGGTCTGCCCTTTCCATGATGCCGGGTTGCATGTAACTGTCGCTCCCCCGGGGGAGCCGGTATGCCGGAGGGTCAGTCGGTGACTGCGACCTTCCAGGATTTCCCGTGCAATCGAACGAGGTAAATCCCTGCGGGCACTTCCGTAACCGTTTCGCCGGCCGCGCAGCGGACGGTCTTCACCCGCACTCCGGAGATACCGTATATCTGTGCTTCGCCCGCGGCGGATACCCGGATATGAAGCTGGCCGCCGACGCCCCAGATCTGTTCGTCGGGCAGGACAGCGTTGCCCGTGGAGGGCGTCACGGGCGCCGCGATGCTCAGCTCGACGGGCCGCGAGACGCCGGGGATGACGACCGTGTAGCTCCCGTCGCCGTTCGCCGTCACGCGGACATCCGAAACATACGGCAGGACATTCACGACGGGCGTGCCGGTAAATTCGCGGCCCGCCTCGGGCGAGATCCGGAACGTGTAGTCGCTGCCGCTCACCGCATAGTGTATTCCCGCGGGCGGGTTGGTCACGACGCCCGGCACCTTCGGAATGACCACCTCGCGCAGCGTGGGCGGCTGGGGTGGCGTGGTCACGCTGATCAGGTGCTCTTCACTGATCGCTTCATAGTTTGTTTGCTTGACGGTCACCGTCAGGGTGAAGGTGCCGCTTTTCTGCGGAACCAGCAGATTGCCGGTTATCTTGGCGGCGCCGGACGGCTCAATCGTGTATACGATCGGCACTTTCTCGCTGGTCTCCAGCGGCAGCGGCCAGGGACCGGAAATTGCTTCCGGCCACTCGTAGGCTTCTCCGGGATTATTGAGTTTGTCGATGCTCTGAGGCGCAGGCTTCACCGTCAGGATACCGGGTACGAATGTCACATCGTAATTTTCGTGTGTGAAGCTTCCAGTACCACTATTCGTGAAAGAGATGAGATACCCGTTCGGGATTACCGGAGATTCCTTTGTTGCTCCGGTAGCAATGGCAACAAGTTCCGGTTTCAGCCCTGTCTTCTCAGGGGTATCTCCGTTGACAAGTCCTTCATATTTAACCGTAAGTGCGGGATTCGGGGTGTCATACACCTTTTCCTTATTTTCGGCTATGACGCTCAATTTGGCCTTGGTAATGGTCAACGTAGCGGCTCCGGATTTGTATTCAATGTTATAATTATCGTTTGAACCGGAGGCAGGATCCCTCTTCGTCGCTTTTACCTTCAATGTGAATTTTGTTTCCGGAGGGGTTGTCGGGGCAGGCTGCTTCGCACCGTCAACTACAACGGTGTATATATAGGCTAATGTATTTGGGCCTTCTCCCGGAGCAAACTCGTCATAGATGAGTTCAAATTTCGGATTTTCCGTACTGCCGTAAGCTCTTGTCGTATCTTTGGGTGCGATGGTCAGCGACTTCTTCGTAATTGTGGCGGTTACTACGGGTACGGCTTTGTTTTTCTCATCATACTTTATTGTATAATTACCCTTCGAATCACCATCCAATTCCAAACCTCCGGTAATTGTTACTTTTCTCTTGCCCGCATTTGCATCGTTATACGTGGCAATAATTCCAGTTGATGCTTTTTTAACAAATACCTTGTTTTTATCGGCGTTACAAATCCCGTCGTCTGCTTCAGTCAGTGCAGAAGTACCGGAAGTACCCACAGTAACCTGTTCATTTTTAACATCTACAGTTCCATCATAAACTTTATCGTCAATTTTGAAGTGACTGGCTGCGAGCGTAATGGGTTTTGGGGTTATTGCAGGCGCAGCGGCAGCCAATACAGCAGCATCAATAGATTGCAACGCATAATAACCCGCGGCAGTACCATCTAACTTTGGATCTTTTATCGTAAATGCTGCCTTTTCGTTAGCTTTGGCATCCGTATATTCAATTTTCGTATAAGCAAACTTCACATTTTGTTTATCTGCCGCAAAAACACTGTCAATTTCATATGTGACTTTCTCTTTAGATGTATCAACAGTCTTTGTCCCGTCATATACTTTGCCCGGCACAGTGATTTTTGTGATATGAACAGGTTTTTTATTTACTGTCTCCTTGGACGTAAGAGGTTTGTTCTCTGTAACATTATAATATGCTGACCATATTGATACGCTGATACTCTTAGCCGTGACATCTCCGCCGACAATCTTGTAGGTTATATCATCGGTCGGTGTTCCTTTAGCAGACCATTTATAATTGAGTTCATCCAGATCTATGGCTATTCCGGTCACATCGGTTATTTCCAAATCACTGGTATCAGCCTCCACTACATCTCCATAATAGATGTCAGTTCGAGCTATATTTTTCGGTTCTATGATCCTGATCTTAGGCGTGCCTGTCAGTTTAAGGCCGGCGATTTTGCCATCAATTTTACCGCCCTTCTGAACGTCAATTTTACCGCCGGAAGCCATTTTCAATTCTACTTTGTTCGGCACCGTTAATGTGTTTCCTGCGGGCACCGTCAGTTCTTTATCAGTACCAATCTCCAAGTTACCCGGCAAAATCACATCACCATATACTTTACCTTGCAATGTTGTAGAAGTAGCTTTTGGAAGCTCAAAAACAACCCCTTTGGTTTTTGTTACGCCCCCAGCTATTGTTCCATTGGCGAATAATACTACATTGCCGTTGATTACCGTATTTGTATTGGAAATCTTGTTCGCAATGTCGATTATACCGCCTTCAATATAAACCGGGCCCTTACCTGCCAATGCCTTTGTTGCCTTCAGTTTGCCATCTCCCTTAATGGTAAGTTCGGCATATTCGGGGACAGTAATGCTTGCCTCATTTTCTCCCTCCAAAGTGAGCACAACTTCACTTGCGTTTCTGAGATCAAACTCATAGTTGTTTGAGCCTGACGAAAGCTTTGCGTCCTTAAATGTAACAGTAATACGGGTATTGGAAATAGTTTTCCCGACAATTACTCTGACATTGTCACTGTTTGTACCGGAAATCTCATAATCTACACCATCCTTACTGTCGATGTAAATAATTTTCAGACTTGAATTATAGGTCCAGCCGGTTCCTCCTTTTGCTGAGATGCTTGCGAGATTAATCGACTCCTTTGCATGGCCTGTCCCTGCGACAGCCATAAAAATTGCCGTCAGGCATAAAAAATAAATACGTTTCATAGGTTTTGAGTTTAAATTATTTAATAAAAAAGTTGTTATATAGTTTACAGTTT
>JAISMO010000058.1 GCA_031276675.1 Tannerella sp. | reverse complement strand
CTTTATTGCCGTTGATTTTAATCAACGGAGAGTAAAAGCCGTCAGCCAGGGGATGAAAAATCAATAGCATAGCACAGCCCTTCCTGCTGGACAGGCCACGATAAAACCTCCTTTTCACCTGATTGCCCCTGCAAAACAACCCCGTAGCCGTAATAAACCGGCAACCAATGACCTTATTACTTCATTAAGCGGAAACAGACAGTTAATGAGGTAATGAGGTCATTGGGTGTGTGCCGTCTTCGGGCTACGCAGGTTGTTTGTAAGGACAATGAGGTGAAAAGGAGGTTTGTCTGTTACATCTTAGTGATTTTTCATCGCTAAGCCCCTTCCTGCTCAGGGCTGTTCGGCACAGGTATGTCCGGCGGCATGGCGGCACAGACCGGGCGTCATACGGTTATGACTGTTTAACGGAGGCCTTCATTGCCGGTGGTTTCCCCTGCCTTTCGTATCCGGTCTGGCAGGCTGTATTCCCGCGTGTTCCTGATGACCGATTCGTAGAGCAAGTCGCCGACAAACCGTTTGCGAACAGTGAATTGCGGGGAGAACAGGCTACGGGTGCGGTCATATCCTTCGTAGCTTAATCCTGCCAGATCGGACAGGCTGTACAGCAGGTCGCAGGTAGAGTACGGACGGTCTTCCCGAAAGACCAGGTTGGTCCGTTGCTTCATATACTCGTCCGACATCCATACGATCAAGGGCACTTCGCACATGTAGCGTGAAACCTTCTCACTGGCATGGCCGGCAAAATCGCGGAAATCATAGACCTCTTCGCCGTGATCGGAAAAATAGATCATGGCCGACGGTTCGCGCCGACGGTTGAGCATGTCCGCGATCGAGGCTATCAGCCAGTCGTTATACAGCACCGAATTGTCATACTGGTCTATCGTCGTCTGCGCAGCGGCTTTCGGGAGAACCGGGGCAGCCGCACCGTCCGCCGGTTGGCTGCCGTTGAAACGTTCGAACGACGGGGGATAGCGGAACTTGTAGGCCGTATGGCTTCCCATCAGGTGGAGCACGATCAGTTTCCGTCCGTCGGCTCTCAGTGTCTGTTCCAGCGTATGAAGGATCACCCCGTCCGGCCTGTTCGTTTTCGACAGGTCCACAATGTGGCCGGCCTGCCTCAGCAGCGGCTCATAGCTCGAACTGACGTTGTCGAACGGCTGGTTACTGATCAGACAGGTTTCATATCCGGCACGGTTGAACAGTTCGAACAGAGACGGGCGTTGCGTCAGATACTCCGGATGCGCATGGTCGGCGAAGCTCAGGACGGAACGCATGACCGGAATCGTATGCACCTGCGGCGAAACCACGTCCCGATACACCTTCAGGCTCGCCCGGCGGGCCTGAAGCAGCGGATTGGTATTCCGTTCATACCCGTAGAGCGACATGTGATTGCGCGAAAGCGACTCTCCCATCACGACCAGCAGCGTCTGCGGAGCCTGCGACTCGTCAAGCCTGACTTCAAACGGCTGTTGCCGGCGGTTCCGGATGGCTCTTTCCTCAAGCACGCTCCGCACTTTGTAATCGGCAAAAACGCGGTAAAAATCCACGAAATAGATGCGTTGTGCAACCGGTTCGATTGCCACGAACAAACAAAGCAGCAAAACGGAAGCAACAAACAGGTGTTTGTGTTCCTTCACCCGGTGAAAGGCCATGTGTTTCATCCTGAAAATCATCACCACCGGACACAGGATATAGAGTGCAATACCCAAAGTTACCCAGGGACTCAGATGAGCGGAAATAAATTCTTTCGATTCTTCCACGTTCGTTTCAAACAGCACCGTCATGCCTCCTTCCGAAAGCATGACCTTTGCAAAAAGCAGGTATCCCATGCAGATGGCGCCCGGCAGCAGCGAGAGAGCCAGCAGAAAAGAATAAAAAATCCGGATACAGGGAGTCGTCATAAACGAAGACAGGATGAAAATCACAGTCAGCAGTCCGAGACTCACTGCAATTCCCGCCATGATCATACCGGAAGGAGCGTTCTGAGCGATCAGGCTGAGCGACGGTACAAGCAGCAGTACATAACCCAGAAAAAACAACTGTAACTTCCGTTCCCGAAGGATGGTTCTGATTTTCATATACAATTCCTTATTAAGTCAACACACGATTTTACCTGCATTTACGCGCCTTTTAGACGGTATCCGCAGGTATCATGTTACATGTTTCGTTTGCAAAGATACGGGATTTTGGAAAAAAGGAAGAAAAAAACCGGGAACCGGTTGCGGGATAAAAAAAAACCTCTACTTTTATGCGCTGTATTACTTACATTTAATTTTAAAAACTTGGAGGGATATGAAAAACAGGAAATTGAGAATGGGAATGGTCGGCGGCGGAAGCGACGCGTTTATCGGCGCAATACATCGCCGTGCGGCCTTGATGGAAAATGAAATCGAACTGGTCTGCGGATGTTTCAGCATCCATCCGGATATTTCGCTCGCTTCGGGACGTGCTTACCACCTCCCGGACAACCGGATTTACAAAAACTACGCGGAGATGTTCGACCATGAATCCGGACTGCCGGAGGGTGAACGAATGGATTTTGTGACGATCGTCACTCCCAATCGCTATCACTACGAACCGGCTGCGACGGCGCTTGACCTCGGTTTCCACGTGGTAGTGGACAAACCGATGACCTTCTCGCTGGAGGAGGCCAAACAGTTACGGAAAAAGGTAGAAGACACCGGAGGGGTACTGGCACTGACGCACGTTTATGCCGGCTATCCTGCCGTAAAGGAAATGAAAGCCCGCATCGCCAGAGGCGACATCGGCCGGTTGCGCCGTCTGTACGTGGAATATCCGCAAGGCTGGCTGGCCGACCGCATCGAACTGCTGGGCGGCAACAACGCCGGCTGGCGTACCGACCCCAAGCTGACGGGGAAAGCCGGCTGTATCGGCGACATCGGCACGCACGCCTGGCACCTGAGCGAATATGTCTCCGGGCAGAAAGTGACCGAGCTTTGCGCCGAGCTGACCACCTTTGCCTCGGGACGTTCGGTCGATGACGACGGCGTGGCCTTTCTGCACTATGACGGCGGTCTGAAAGGCGTATTGACGGCCTCGCAGGTAGCCATCGGCGAGGCAAACAATATCAGCCTCCGCGTTTACGGCGAAAAAGGCGCTTTAGCATGGCGCCAGATGGACCCCAACCGATTGATTTTGAAATGGGGCAACCGTCCGGAAGAAATCATCCACATTGGCAACAATACCTTCCTGAGCGAAGCCGCCCTGTGGGATGTACGCACGCCGGCCGGACATCCGGAAGGATTCATCGAATCATTTGCCAATATCTACCGCAATTTTGCCCTGACGGTCAGAGCCAAATGGAACGGGGAAACGCCCACCGAAGACATGCTGGATTTCCCGACAGTCTACGACGGCGTACGCGGGATGCAGTTCATCGAAACGATGGTAACGGCCGGATGGAGCAACGACAGGAAATGGCAGCCCTGGATAGAGTGATTCATGTCTGTGCGCGGGGATGGCTATGATCTGATGTGTACAGGCCATCCCCGCCGGATACCGCTTGCCGAGATAGATTTGTCCGATGTATGGTCTTCTTGAATACAAGGGACTTTCTTTAACCAAAACCGATTGCGAAACAGCGATTGAAAATCAGGGCTGTTTCTTCTTTTGAGATGCTATTCGTTATCCTCATACATATGGATTCGGCAAACTCACCGGCTGCCGATAAGT
>JAISMO010000054.1 GCA_031276675.1 Tannerella sp. | reverse complement strand
TCAATTATACAACAGAAAAACGAAAACATATATCTGTACAACAAATAGTTATCAACAATCGGATATCTTTTTTGTTAATAAACCCGGAGTTTGTCATTTTTTTATGCGTTGGCCCTGCGTTAAAAGAGGTTGCGGAATGATCGGGAGCGGCGCTATCGAATTGATCCACCAGGCTGTCATGCAAAAAAGGATGAAATTCTCAGGACAACACAGATTTGTCCGGGGTGAGACTATATGCATAGAGGCTTTCGCTCCAGTGCACAGCGGCGTGTAGACCATAGCGAGGGCCATCAGGCGGCCCCGTCTGCGAAGGATAAGCCCGGATACCGCGTAAGAGAAACGGCGAATGGCAGTCTACGCCGGATTTTCCCTGTCCGGCGCAGACTTTTCCCTTACAGTTTTCGGATCCAGATGTTCCGAAAACTGATGGGTTCGCTGGGATCGCCGTGATTTTGCAGGACAATCGGACCGGGGCCGTGTTTCACTACTTTCGGAAAACCAATGTATTGAGTTGTTCCGAGAATGGCGACATGATGCTGCACCAGAACGCCGTTGTGAATCACCGTCACGTAGGGCGGAATGCGGTAGGTGCCGTCTTCCTTGAAAACGGGAGCGGAATAGATGACGTCGTAGACGTTCCATTCACCCGGTTTGCGCATGGCATTGACCAGCGGAGGCGACTGTTTGTAGATGCTGGCCGCCTGACCGTTGGCATACGTGGCATTTTGATAGCTGTCCAGTATCTGCAGTTCGTATATGCCCTGCAAGTGCACGCCGCTGTTGCCGCGGCCCTGGCTTTCTCCGGTAATGCCAACCGGTATGCGCCATTCGATGTGCAGCTGAAAGTTTTCGAACGATTCCCGGGTACGGATGTCACTGGCTTCCTTCTTGACGGTAAACGTGCCGTCCCTGTTGACCGTCCATTCGGCGGCACCGCCATCCTTGGCATTTTCCCAGGCCGACAGGTCTTTGCCGTCGAACAGGATGATGGCGTCCGAGGGTGCGGAGTGTGTTTGAATATCGCCCGGCGTAATCACTTCCGGTTGCGGAAGCCAAAATTCGGACATGCCCGGTCGCATTTTTTCCGGCTCGGGATAAGTGGTTTGTGCCCGAAGCGCCGTGAAGCATATCAGACATACGGTAGCAAAAAATAACTTGTTCATGAGTAAAAACATTAATACATTAATAAATCAATCGTTTATGTAGAGAAAGGACTTTTTCATTCCGGCTGGATCCAGCGCACGCAGGGGAAATCCATCCGGTGAGGCAGTCGCTCGTTTGCCGGATAGACGCGGAATCCTACTTTCAGATGACCAAATTCGGAAGCCTTTATGTTCAATTCGAAAAAAAGTTTGGATCCTTCCGTCTTCACCAGCGTGAAAGGCGTGGAGGAGATAAATTCCATCTTGTAGTTTTCGGGGTTCTCTTTCGTACAGACCAGGTCGATCCCCAGATCGCTTTTCAGTTCGCCGCGGTCAATCACGATATGGAAAACATTGTTTTCGCCGACCACTATGTGGGAAATCGCATCGTCGTAACGGAACGATTCTACGGTAAAGGAGTCCCAGTGGGCAGCCACTTCCCGTTTCCATTCGACAATCTCCTTCGCCAGCGCGTAATGATTCTCCGCCAGCGCCGCCGAACGAGCCGTCAACTTGTTGTAAAAACGGTTGATATAGTCGTCCAGCATCCGTTTCATGGTATAATTCGGCGCGATCTGTGAAATGGAATTTTTGATGTACTGAATCCACTCGGGCGAATACCCCTTGCTGTTTTTCGAAAAGTAGAGCGGGATGATTTCATCTTCGAGTGTGTGGTAGATGGTTGCGGCGTCCAGTTGATCCTGATATTCCTGATTCTCGTAGGTGCGTTTATCGGTCAGCGCCCATCCGGCATTGGGTTTGTAGCCTTCGTACCACCATCCGTCAAGTACGGAAAAGTTCAGCACGCCGTTCATTTCCGCCTTTTCGCCGGAGGTGCCGGAGGCTTCCAGCGGACGGGTCGGCGTATTCAGCCAGACGTCTACCCCGGAAATCAGCCGGCGTGCCAGCCGCATGTCGTAGTTTTCGAGAAAAAGAATCTTGCCGAGAAATTCCGGGCGGCGCGAAATCTCGACGATGTACCGGATCAGCCCCTGTCCGCCTCCGTCGGCCGGGTGAGCTTTCCCGGTAAATACGAACTGAACCGGATACTTTTCGTTGTTGACAATCTGTGCCAGCCGGTTCAGGTCGGTAAACAGCAGGTGCGCCCGCTTGTAGGTGGCAAAGCGTCGTCCGAAGCCAATCAGCAGTGCGTTCGGGTTGATCTTTTCAAGCAGCGAAACCACTTTCAGCGGGTCGCCCTGGTTTTTCAGCCAGTTGTCCCGGTATTCGAGCTTGATGTAATCAATCAGTTTGTGTTTGAGTTTTTTCCGTATTTCCCATATCTCCGAATCGGCCGCCAGTTGGATGGCATCCCAGATGGCTTTATTGGACTGGTCGTTCAGGAAATTGTTGTCGAAAATTTTAGCGTAGTAGATTTTCCATTCGGAAGCTGTCCAGGTTGGCATGTGCACCCCGTTGGTGACGTGTCCGACGTGGAGTTCTTCCGGGAAGTAGCCTTTCCAAACCGGAGCAAACATCTGGCGGGACACCACGCCGTGCAGCTGGCTTACGCCGTTGGCTTCCTGACAGGTGTTCAAGGCGAAGGTACTCATGCAGAATTTCTCCGAAGATCCCGGGTTTTCGCGTCCCATGTCGATGAAATCGGTCCAGCTGATTCTCAATTTGGCGGGGAATGTGCTCATGTATTTCCCGAACAGGGTTTCGTCAAAATAGTCGTGACCGGCCGTAACGGGCGTGTGCACGGTATAGAGCGACGAGGCGCGAACCATTTCCAGCGCTTCGTTAAATTCCAGTTCTTCATCCCGGATGTAGTCCACCAGCCGCTGTACATTAATCAGGGCAGCATGTCCCTCGTTGCAGTGGTAGACCTGCTTGCGAATGCCCAGTTTGTTGAGCAGCAAAATCCCGCCGATGCCCAGCAGGTATTCCTGCTTCATGCGATTTTCCCAGTCGCCGCCGTAAAGCTGATGGGTGATGAAGCGATCCCATTCGCTGTTTTCCGGAATATCGGTATCCATCAGGTAAAGCGGAACACGTCCGACACTGACTTTCCAGACATGCGCGTAAACGGTGCGTTCGGGATAGGGCACTTCCAGCTTCAGCGGCACACCGGCCGCGTCCGTCACCTGCGTAAGGGGCAACTGTTCAAAATCCTGCGCCTCGTAATTGGCAACCTGCCGGCCATCGATGGACAGGGTCTGCGTAAAATAACCGTAGCGGTAAAGAAAGCCGACGGCGACAAGGTCCATGTTACTGTCGCTGGCTTCTTTCAGGTAATCGCCGGCCAGGATACCCAGGCCGCCGGAATAGATTTTCAGTACGTGCGTCAATCCGTATTCCATACTGAAATAGGCTATCGTGGGCTTCGCCTGATCCGGAGACGCCTGCATGTAGGTTGTGAACTGGTCGTGGACCGAACGGATACGGTGCATCATTTCCTGATCGGCGATCAGTTCATTCATTTGCCTGTGAGTAAGTTTCTGGAGAAAAAGTACCGGATTGCCTTCCGTCTTTTCCCAAAGAGCGGAGTCTATCCTTTCAAAAAGATCGGTCGCCTCATGGTTCCAAGCCCACCAGAGATTGGTCGATATTTCCTGAAGCGGCGTCAGTTGTACGGGGAGTTTGGCATGAGCATAAATATCCCTCCAGATGGCTTCGTTTGCGTTTCTTGCCTGAATTTTCATTGTCATTTTTTTATATAAACGGTTCGCAAAGATAACAAGAAACTTTCAGAAACGGTTTTGAATTGTTTGATCCACGTATTCATAACGTAAATTCGACGTAAGAAACAGATGAAAATATCAGGAAAAGCGATCATCTGTTCCTCCCTTTTACCGTCAACAGCCTTTCAACCGTTATTGACAACCCTTCGTTTACTGTTGACGGAAACCCGTTTTCCGCTGATGTCGGCCCGAATGTTGAGATGTCGCTTTACACCCTGTTTTGCAGGGAAATGAGGTGAAAATGAGGTTTTATCGTTGCCTGTCCAACAGGAGGGGCTGTTCTATGCTATTGATTTTTCATTCCTTAACGTGAGTTCGACCTGAGAAAAGGCACAAAATATCAGGAAAAGAGATAAGATATTATTTACTCATGTTACGCGGCATCCGGGCTTATCCCTCGCCGACAGGCCGCCTGACGGCCGTTGCCGTGACAGACGCCGCCGTGCACCGGAGATGCCGATCAACCTCTAATGCAGATGTCGACCAGCCTCTGCATTGGAGGTCGTTCGACCTGTAGCCTGGAGTGAACGCACACTACAGGCTGGAGTGAATGCGCACTGCAGGCTGGAGTGAATGCGCACTATAGACTGGAGTGCACGCGCACTACAGGCTGGAGGGTACGCGCACTATAGACTGGAGTGCACGCGCACCATAGACTGGAGGTTGACTGACCTGTAGCTTGGAGGTCGTTCGAGCCCTCTGCATTGGAGGCCTGCCGCTATACATTTATCAAAAGGGACAACCTGATTACCTGCCGCATCGAGGCTGCCCGACGAATGATGCGTAACATGAGTTAATCAATAACAAACAGGAATCGTGTGCATACTGAAACCTGTGAAAATCGGTCCGGTCTGCGTCATCGGCGTGCTTTTCCTCCCGTCGACTCTTAATAATCGGCGCCCGACGCCCAATGCTCCGAAACAGGTGATGCCGAAGTTTGGCGCCGCCAGTGCATACACTCCGGCAGGGGACAAAAAAGCGTCTTCGCCGTTATGCTGTGCCTCCGGCATGGCATGGATAAGCGCCTCCCTGTCGAGGCGGGCAGGGGCTTTGGTTTAGCCGCGGAGAAAGGATCGGCAGCGTTTATCCTGCCGATCCTTTCAGTAACCGATGTGTCAAAAAACGACTGTTACGGTCCATACTTGCACTGTTTTCCGGTCGCCGGCAGTTAACCTGTACTGTACGGGGGCCGTGAAGTTCGTGGCATAGCCCATTTGCGGCTCCACCATGACACCTTCCGAAACGGTGGCTCTCGGATAGAGCCGCGTCAGGTCGGTACCGGCCACCGCTTTTACCGTCACCGTTCCGGCGGCTCTGTCAATGGCGGCCGCTCCGTCAATCACGCTTGCCGCAGCCTCGTTCACCAGACTGAAGCCGGTAATGGCCGTAGCATCGCTTTCGCTTGAAGGATATTGATACAGTTCCGATTTGCTGCATGAAAGTGCAACCAGCGCAAGGAACAACATGCTTATGTTTTTAGCCAATGATTTCATTGAATGATCTCCTTTCAAATTTAACATTACCATCCTTCATTTTGAGTCATATTCGGGTTATTCCGTAATTCACCGGAAGGAATCGGCCAGAGATTGTATTTGGGGAAAGTCAGGAATTTCTGCTGGAAGCGCACGGACTCGAAACCCCATGCTTCGCGGCGAAATCCGTAAAATTCGGCTCCGAACGGCATGGTTTTTTCCAACTCTTTCCAGCGTTTGTAGTCCCAGTACAAAACGTTCTCGAACAATAATTCCACCTTGCGCTCGTGTTTGATGATGTCGCGCATCTCCGTTCGGTCGGTCGAATGTACGGCCGGCATCTTTACCCTATCCCTGACTTTGTTGACAAAGGTTTCCGCCTCATCCGTGCGGCCCGTTTCGTTCAGGGCTTCGGCATACAGCAGATACATGTCGGACAGGCGGACAAGCGGATAGTTGTTGTCGCTGTTGCCATAGTAATATTCCGGATTGTAATTGGTCGGATCAACCAGTTTCTTGGGGAAATAGCAGTCATTCTCTCTGTCGGCTGCGAAATTCCGGTTACCGGCCACCCAGTCTTCCCCCCGTTTTTTCAGTTTTCCGTCCGTCTCGTCGATATAGAGATTCGGATTCCAGAAGGTCGCATTCAGGCGCGGGTCTCTGTTTTTTATCTCATCTTTCGGATCATACAGGGCGCTTTTGCCGTCCAGCGGGCTTTTTTCGTTTTTCGTGTTCCGGTAGGTGTTCATATCGGCAAAGCGAATCCCGTTAGCCTGCCATCCTTCCGTACACTCGAACTGGTCGATCAGTCCCTGGGTAGCCTGCAAACCTTTCCATCCGGGGCCGGCCAGACAGGTACTCATATTATTCGGACGCCGCTCTTTCATGAACTGGTCCGAAAAGAGGATTTCCTTATTGTCGGCTCCTTCGTTGGCCGCCCAGAAGATTTCGTCAAAATTGTCGACAGGGTCGGAATTTCTCTCCCACAGTTCATAGACCGGATTTTCCACCAGCGGTTTCAAAGCATCCGCCGCGATCCGATAATATTCCGTTTTTTCGTAGAACCCGGCTACATGCAGCGCGGCCCGCGCTTTGTATGCCCGTGCCACATCCCTGTAAATCCGTCCATGCCGTTCGTCCGACTGAGTTGCAGGGAGTTCCTCGATCGCCTGATCCAGTTCGGACATAATGAAGTTGATTATGTCGTCGGCCTTATCCCTGCCCGGCCAGTCATCGGCAGACAGCGTATTCCGGACGAGCGGGACGTCGCCGAAGGCCTGCAAAAGCCGCATATACAGGAAAGCACGGATGGTTCGTGCCTGACCGCAATAGTCCCTGTACTGATCATCCGACAGTTTTTCCTTTACTTTGTCTATATTCTCAAAGAAAAAGTTGCTGTTTCGGATATACTGATATTTTTTGCTCCAAAAGCCGTTAATCCAGCCGTTATCTGCATTCAAACTTCCGGACGTCAGGTCGTAGGCGCCAAATTCCCACGAAGCGTACAGCCAGACAAGATCGGTCAGGATATCATAGTAGGGCGCTCCTCCCGGCGAAAAGGCGCCTCCGCCGTCCAGCTCGTAAAAAGCTTCATACAATCCGTTCACCGCATACTCGGCATCACTTGCGTTTACCCAGTATGAACTTTCGGAAAGATTGGTCAACGGCGGTTTTTCAAGAAAATCGCTGCATGATCCAAGCACTAAAACCGGTAATATTGTTAATAGAATACGTTTCATTTCAGTTATGTTTAAAATTGAAGATTAATACCTGCCGAATAGACTTTCAACGTGGGGTATACGTATGGATTCATGTCCGTTTCCGGATCGTATCCGTCCAAATATCCGTCGGATTTCACGGTAAACAGATTGGTTCCGGACACATACACCCGGAAACTTTCTATTCCGATGCCTGCGGTCAAACGCGCCGGCAGACTGTAACCCAGCTGCAAATTCTTTAACTTGAGATACGAAGCGTTCCGTATCCAGAAACTGGATTGCGCGTTTTCGTTAAAGTTGTATCCCTTATGCTGTTTTGGATACAGGGCATCGGGATTCGGATTTTCGGTCGTCCAGCGGTCAAGAAAATTGCGATCGCCCGATCTGAAATTGTCCCACGGCCTCCTTGCATCTCCGCTCACCTGTTTATCCACATGGAAGGTTCCCTGGAAGAACGCCTGGAAATCAAAACCTTTATATTCCAGTCCGAGATTCAGTCCGTAACTGCCTTTCGTGTAATAGTTGCCTATTTTCACATTATCCAGATAATCCAGTTTTCCGTCGCCGTTCTGATCCTTGTACATCAAGTCTCCCAGACCGGTCTGGGGCGCCACGTTCTGTATCTTCTTATACTGATTGAGCGTTTCCTCGTCATTGATGATACCCAGCGATTCATAGCCGTAATAGTTGCCCAAATCTTCGCCGGGACGAAACTCCGTGCTGAAAGGTGTTGCCCGGTTCTTCAGGTCGATGACCCAGCTGTTCCAGGCCGAAAGCGCCAGCCTGGCGCTGTAAGTCAAATCGCCTGTGATATTCCCGTTATGACCGATGGACAGGTCAAAACCATGACTGCCTACAATACCCGCATTGACCGTCAAATTGGATGAGGGCGCGCCGATTACGGTAGAAATGGGAACGGTCAACAGGACGTCATCCGTTCTTTTCTGCCAGAAATCGGCTTCCAGCGTCCATTTGCCCCCCCGGAAACTTCCGTCTATGCCGGCGTTATACGTCGTAGTCGTTTCCCAGGTCAGGTCGGTATTGGCAAATGAACCCGGCCGTGTTCCGAACACCAGATTGTCGTTGAAATTATAGTAAGACCCGGAACTGATTCCGGCAAACCACAGGTAGAGTCCCACTTTTTCGGCATTGCCCAGTTGTCCCCACGAAAGGCGCAGTTTCAAATTGTCTATGAAACCGTAATCCGCCAGAAATCCCTCCTTGCCGATGTTCCAGCCCAGCGATGCGGAAGGGAACAATCCCCACTGTTTGCCGGGAGCGAAACGGGAAGAACCGTCATAGCGCATGTTTGCCTCAAACAGATATTTGTTGAGATAACTGTAATTCAACCGCCCGAAAAGGGATGCAAATGCCCATTGATCGGCTCTTCCGCTGTTGGTTTGTGTGGATGCGTCTCCGGCATTGAGTTCGTACAATGCGTCATTGATGAAGTTTTTCCGGTATCCCGCAATTTCATCCGACCGCAGGCTCTCCTGCGAATATCCTGCCAGGATTTTGAAGAAATGATTCCGAATCGTTTTTTCGTAACCGGCAGTGAGTTGCAAGTCATACTTGTATTCCTTGCTCCATGATTCGAAGAGTGTGGCGGGAACCGTCTGGGCATAATACCGGTTGATCGGGTCCCACTGATCACTGTAACGGTTGTAACTCTGGGTGTCCGAAAACGAGTTTTTGTACACGCCCATCGCTCTCAGTTCCAGTTCTTCGACAGGTTTGTATATCAGGTTCAATGCCGTACTCAACGAGTTCCAGTAATAATCCTTGGGGCCATACTCCTCAATGGATCTCCGTGGATTGCCGGCATCCCAGAGATAGGCGTCATTGGCGAAAATCATACCGCCATAATGACCGTCGTCGTATTTATAGTTTGCCGTTGAGGAAGCCGTATGAATGCCATAGAACATCCCGTTCAGCGAACCGTCTACATCCCTGTGATTACGGGTATAACTGCTCAAAAACTGTACCTGAAACGTTTTGGTGACGTCGCTGGTCACATTCGCCCGGATATTGATCCGGTCATAATTGTCAATCTTCTTGATAACGCCTTTCTGGTCAACATACTCTCCGGATATAAAATAACGTCCGATTTTCCCGTTTCCACTCAGACTTAAATAATTGGAAAAAACAGGCGCGGCATCCATTACGCACAGTTTATACCAGTCGGTATTTCCGTGCAGCATGTCGACTTCCCCGTTTCGGAACATTTCCATGTCCCTCGCGCTATACTGTTTCGGATTGCCGTCATTCACATTGATTTCGTCAATCATCATGGCATATTCGTATGCGGTCAGGGTTTCAGGAAATTGAGCGACCGACTGGAATCCCGCGTAGGAATTGAACTGGAAAACCGGCTTGGCGTCTTTGCTTGCTCCCTGTCTGGTTGTAACCAGAATGACGCCGTTGGCCGCCCGTGCCCCGTAAATAGCCGCTGCTGCCGCATCTTTCAATATCGAAATGGATTCGATATCATAAGGCGAGATATGGGCCAGTACGGAAGGCGTTCCGTCAACCAGAATCAACGGCCCTGTGGAACCGTCGATCGTTCCGACGCCACGGATTAATAAGGAAGCCGTTTTATCAGGTTCGCCGGTTGTTTCGTTCACGGTCAGTCCGGCCACCCGTCCCTGCAATGCCGAATAGATGCTTGGTCTTGGGATGTTTTGCAACTCTTTGGTATTTACGTTGGTCACGGCAGCCGTCATACTTGATTTCCGTTGCGTGGCATAACCCACGACAATCACTTCATCAATCAGTTTCGTGTCTTCGCTCAATATCAGATCAATGACTGTCCGGGAACCTGTCGGAACCTCCTGCGTTGCAAATCCGACAAAGGAAAAAACCAGCACTGCATCGTTCGGCACCTGAATGGAATATTTCCCGTCCATATCACTCACCACTCCGGTCGTCGTTCCTTTCACAAAAATGTTCACCCCCGACAGAGGTTCCCTGTTCATGTCGGAAACGATACCGGTAACGGTCTTCGTATGCTGCTGTACGATGGATATGCCGGGGGTTCTTTTCGAACTTTCTTTCTTCGCGGAAAGTACAATATACGAGCCTTCCACGTCATAATGAATGTTTGTTCCGGAAAACAGCCGGTTCAGCGTTTCCCGGAGGGTGGACGGTTTCATGTCTGCCGCATATTCCTGTTGAATATCTACCTCCTTGGTATAAACAAACAGGTATTGCGACTGTTTTTCAATCGTCTCGATAATTTGCTCCAGTGTGGCACTGCTGCTTGTCAGCGTAATTTTTGTATCCGGCGAAAGCAGATTTGCCGCCTGAAGGGAACAGACAGCAAGGATTAATCCGATAAAAAGCATCTTCATGATCCTCGGAAAACGGTTGTTTTCGGGAATCTTACAATGAAATTCCCGCAGAATTAATGTTTCGTTCATAGTTACTTTGTTTAGATAAATAAAAAACTGATAGTGTACGATTGTAATTTGTCATTTCAGACGCTTGCCGGCAAGGCTCCCGCAAATGCCGGCGCTTTCTTTGATTCAGGAACTGTCCACAGGCAATGTATTTAGAATGAATAAACCAAAAGTTAACTCACACAGATCATACACATTCCTTCGCTGAATGTTTAATGATGTACAGGTTTTCAGGCTTTCACCTCTGTGGAGAGACAGCCTGCCGGACAAATGCTCCGGAGAAAATCGAATAAAACGGTTCGATGCTTGAAAAAACAGCGCACCGTTCTTGTTTTTTAAATCAATATTTTGTATCACACATGCGCGAGGCTTGTGTGTGTGTGTGTGTGTGTGTTAGATGATTATTCGGGAAAAGCAAGAGAATATCGTTAAAGAAATCTATATTACTCCCGTCGACTTTTTCTTCCGAACAACAGTTCATGCAGCGCCATGACTTTATGAAACGGCTGTCCGGTTCGTCCGACCGCCGTTTCATTGCTTTACTTTCAACCGGAAGCATCTTTCCGGCGGAACGTGTATCTGTCATTTTCCTGTTCATAGAATAACCGTTTCTCTGTATAAAGCAGTCAAGCGAGCAAAAACCCTAAACGAAAACAAAAAAAATCAGCAACTGCACGAAATATTTTTCATGCTTTCACGATGCCATTTCTCAACAGGTTGTCATGACTCAGGGATGCACCCCTCCGAAATGCACCCGTTGCATATCCTCTTGAACATCCTCTTTTCTGTTGTCAGTGGCCGGCCCGACATTCGTTGCAGCGTGCCAGTTCGCCGCGGAAGCGCTTCTCCACCAGCCGGAGCAGGCGGTCTTTCAGGGCTTCCAGACGGACGCGCTCCAGCACTTCGGAGGTGAAGGCGACGCGCAGCATCAGCCTTGCATCGGCGTCGGACAGGCCGCGCGTCTGCATGTAGAACAGCGCCTGTTCGTCGATTCGTCCAGTGGTCATACCGTGCGAGCACTTCACGTCATCGGCGTAGATTTCCAGTTGCGGCCGGCTGTACATGCGTGTTTCGCTGTCGGCAATCAGGTTGCGGTTGGTCTGGTAAGCTTGCGTCTGTTCCGCGCCCTTTTCAACCAGGATGCGTCCGTTGAAAACACCCGTTGCATGCCCGTTCAGTACGTTTTTGAACAGTTCGCTGCCGGTACAGCGGGGCGCGGCGTGGGTGATGTGCGTATACGTATCCACATGCTGGTGTCCGTCCTGGATGGCCAGGCCGCAGAGCGTCGTTTCCGCGCGCTCGCCACCCAGACGGATGTAATAGCTGTTGCGTGTCAGGCCGTTGTTGAGCGTGATGCCGTTGATCAGGACGTTGGAAGCGGCCGCCTGCTCGACGCAGATCGACGAGAAGCGGGTTGTCGTCAGACTGCTTTCCTCCAGGTCGTAGCAGTCGAACACGGCGTTCTCACCGGCGAAGATTTCCACGACCTGCGTGCCGAGGAAGCGCACGGCGGGGTCGATGCTGTGGTCGCAGACGAGCAGGGCTGCCTGCGCGCCGGCTTCGAGGATGACGAGTATCCGGCGGCAGGCCATCAGGTCGACGTCGCTGCGGAAGAGGTTGATCAGCTGCACCGGCCGCTCCAGGCGGACGCCCGCCGGAAGGTACAGCACGAAGCCGTCCTGCGCCAGGAGTGTATTGAGGGCCGTGACCGCGTCGCGGTCCGTTGCGGCCGCCCGTCCGTAGTAGCGGGCGGCGAGATCGGGATGTTGCCGTACAAAGCCGTTCATGCCGCCCGCGTAGACGCCCGGCGGAAAGGAGCCGGGCCGGGGCGTGTCAAGCAGGGAGTCGTTGACGGCGAAATACAGGGCGGTAGCGAGTCGGGGCACGTCGCAGCGGAAGACGTCGTCCGCTGTCACAGGGATCGGTAGCCGGTTCAGATTCAGCCCATAATCGGGCGCGAATGCCTGTGCCACGTCCGTATACCGGTAGCGGTCGTCCTTTACGGAGGGGAATCCCGCCTGCCGGAAATGTGCCAGCGCCTGCGGACGGAGGCGGTTCATCACTTCCGGGGCATGGCGGCAAAGCGCGTCTTCGTGTGCGGCGTAGAGGTCGAGGTATTGTTTTTCCACATTCATGCGTCTTCCTGATTTTTGAGCCAGTCATATCCTTTTTCCTCCAGTTCAAGCGCCAGTTCCGGCCCGGCAGTACGGACGATGCGCCCTTTGTAGAGCACGTGCACGACGTCGGGACGGATGTAGTCCAGCAGCCGCTGGTAGTGGGTGATCACGATCACGGCGTTCTCGGAGGTTCTGAGGCGGTTGACGCCGCCGGCCACAATGCGCAGGGCGTCGATGTCCAGGCCGCTGTCGGTCTCGTCCAGGATGGCCAGCAGGGGTTCGAGCATGGCCATCTGAAAGATTTCGTTGCGTTTCTTCTCGCCGCCCGAGAAGCCTTCATTGACGCTGCGGCTGACCAGTTTGTGGTCCAGTTCGACGATTTCGCGCTTTTCGCGCATCAGCTTCAGGAAATCGGTGGCCGAAACGGGCGGCAGATTTCGGTAGGTGCGATGGGCATTCACGGCGGCGCGTACGAAGTTGACCATGCTGACACCGGGTATCTCCGTCGGATACTGAAAACTCAGGAATACACCTTCGCGGCTGCGGTCTTCGGGCGAGAGGGCCAGGAGGTTTTTCCCGTTGAATGTCACCGTGCCTTCCGTCACCTTCAGGGCCGGATGACCGACCAGCGCGTTGCTCAGCGTGCTTTTGCCCGAGCCGTTCGGCCCCATCAGGGCGTGTACTTCTCCCCGGCGGACGGAGAGGTTGATTCCCTTCAATATTTCCCTGCCCTGAATCTCGGCATGGAGGTTTTTAATTTCCAATAACATGATTGATCTGTTTGTTGCAAGTTGTTTCGTAAGTAACCGTTTTCCCGGCACGCTCGCACAGCAGTTCCCTCGGCCGCTTCGGCTTGTCCGCCCCGTCGCCGGAGGTATACCGGAACGGAAAGAGGAGCGTTGCGCCCGTGCGGCGAAAATCATTTTTTTCCTTCTGTGAAGTTTTTCCGGATCTTCCGGAAAACAAATGCCTGCTATTCATCCTGCTTACTGGGTAATGTATGGCCGCAAAAGTACATAAAATCTCCGGTATTATACACAGACAAATAGAAACAGACTGGAAATAGCGGTTAGCGGCACGAAGCGGCGCTTTGAACAGCACCCTTTTTTGAGGGGGGGGCTTTCAAACGGTCACAGTGTCTTTCGCTAGAAAAGGTTGACACCCCAAAGAGTTAACGATGGAATTGCGAACAGAGAAACAGCGACTGTATTTTGAAGAAGTCATCAGATTACATTGTGAGTATGGCTGCGGAGAAGATCGCATATCCCGGATTATACCGGCAGAGCATTCTGCGGTGTCAGGATGGATAGCTGTCTTTGCGGCGGAAAACGCGGGAAAAACCGGTCCGATGAAAAGGAAAAATCCAGAACACCCAACAGGTTCGGCAGCCGGCGGCGCTATCCGGGGTAATGACGTGAAAGCCCTGCAGGCGGAGGCTGTCCGCTTGCAGTCACAGCTTAAACACGGGCAGTTGCGAGCAGATGCCTGAGATGAGATGATCAACGTTGCAGAAACCAAGTTTAATATCTCCATAAGAAAAAAGCTGGCGCCAAACGGTAGAAAACCTGCATGCAAAGGAGTCGAGGAAATATCCGACAGACGGTCTTTGCAGGCTGTTTGGCGTAGCGAAGCAGGCCTGTTACAACTATGACGAGCGGGCTGTATTGGAGAAAGCTGCTCGGGAAGAGTTTGTGTTACAGTACATCCGTGACGTCCGAAAAAAAGATCCCGGCATAGGCGGGATGAAGCTTTGGCACATGTACCGGAAGTTGTTTGGCGGCAGCCAGCCGGCAGGTCGCGACCGCTTTGAGGATATAGCAGACCGTTGCGGCCTTACCCCACATTTCAAGCAAACCAGTATCAACAGCCTGTAAGTCAGCTGCCATATTTTCCGGAGGTCTCTCCGGGTGCCACACAAATTTTCTCCGTCGGCAGGGTTCCTCCTTGATATGCAGGGCGGCGTAGATTGTTTTTACTTCTGCCGCCGGAAGGGTACACTGACGGATCTCTATCCAGTCATTATCGGACTGTTGCATCCGGGTACTGACG
>JAISMO010000166.1 GCA_031276675.1 Tannerella sp. | reverse complement strand
GTGGCGGCTGCCCGTAAGGACATGCCGCCAAAGGACGCGGTCCGACGACAGTACATGACTTCCCCATGTATTAAAAAAGAACGTATGAAATAAAATTCTAATACGGGAAAAAAGTACCGCGACCGGATTTTTCGGATATGCGGAGGCGCTGTCTGTTGCGCCGGAAAATAATAGATGTGAGAGAACCGCTACGCCCGGACGGGTTGCAGCAGCGAAAGCAAGAAGTTGATTGTCAGTGGTTTTCCCTCTTGTACCTTAACGTTTTGCAACACTCTTAACTTGCCTGCTGGCCTGCTGGCCGTCAGCTGAAAGCAGACGGCCATAAAATAGAATTGGGCTAAAGCCCGTGCGAAACAGCGTGCAACCGCCGATGCACACCGTTCCGCACGGGCTTCAGCCCAATTCCTCTTTATTGCCGTTGATTTTAATCAACGGAGAGATGGCTGCACGCTAAAAAAAGCATTCCGGAGGAAAAAAGCAGGGATGGTTTTTGTATATGTAACGTAAAAAATATACTTTTGCTGCTGTATCAATTAAAAAAAAGAATGAATATGCGTTCTGTTTTTCTTGCAAATAAATACATCCCCACCCTCCTTTCGGCGGGCAGAGACAGGGTATGTGCAGCGAAAAACGGACGGGCGCAGCTGCCTGTCATCCCGACAGGCCCTGCCTGTGCACACGCGACGGGTACTGAAAACGGGTCTTTTGAAACACAAAAACCGGTCGCTGTTTTATCCGGATTAAGAGACGGAAAAGGATATTTTTCTTCAAAACATGTTCAATCAGGGTTGGCCGGCGCAGGTTTCCACCGCCGGTCGCACCGTTTCGCACCGTTACGGGAGGAGTATGCGCTGTGCAATCCTCCCTTTCTGGAACCCGGCTGCCGGGCGGGGCATCTTTGCGCGCAGGTGCGTGTATGGCAGCGGTTTTCTGCGGGGAGACATCCGCAGGCGTAAACACGGCGTCACACGGCAGGATCCGGAACTGGACATTGTGAATTACAAAACTTTTGTGCCGCATAAGTTAATTGCGCATTTTATAAGGCGGTCGAACCGCATTATATTATTCTCTTTTTAAGTTTATTTTTCTGAACCCGCATGAATGGTTATGCTTATGATTGTTATCTATGAACGAACGTGTTCGGAAGACGCCACCCGGAGGGGTCGGCGGAGGCAGGAAGCAACCGGATGCCTCCGTGACTGACGGCGAAGCGACGGTCGTAGCCGTTTAAATTTAAAAGGGAATGCTGGTGGAAGAAATGCAAAAAAAACAGAGGGAAGGACAGGGAAATAACCGGTACTGTTTCCCTTCCGAATTGATTTTAAGGAAGTACCGATTTTTACGATTCATCAAACTATAAAAAACGAGATGGTATGAAAAAGACTTTTTGCTTTATTTTTTGTCTGAACAGAGGCCTGCCTTCACGCTTGTGGAAGGGAACGGCGCTCCTGTTATGTATGTGTACCGCGTTGCAGCTTGCTGCGGCTGAAACAGACGTGTATCCAATGATTGACAGTCAGGCGGGTCAGCAGGCAGGCCGAAAGATTACCGGCGTGGTGACCGATGAAAAGGGAGAACCCGTGGCCGGCGTCAACGTGTTTGTAAAAGGCACCACCACGGGGATTATCACCGGAGCGGACGGTGAGTACGAACTGACGGTGCCGCCCGGTTCCGTGCTGGTATTCAGTTTCGTCGGGTTTGTATCCAGTGAGGTGACGGTGACCGGCCAGTCGACCGTCAATGTGACGCTGGTGGAAGACGCCAAACAGCTGGAAGAAGTGGTCGTAACGGCCCTGGGCATCAAGAAGGAGGCCAAGTCGCTGAGCTATACCGCGGCGAATGTGAAGGGCGAGGATTTGTCCGGCGCACACGAGACCAATGTAGCCAACGCCCTTTCGGGCAAAGTGGCCGGCGTGTTTGTCAACCGGCCTGCCTCCGGCGCCGCCGGATCGGCCAAAGTGCTGATTCGGGGCAACAACTCGCTGCGCACGAACAGCCAGCCGCTGTATGTCGTGGACGGCATCCCCATCGACAACAGCAGCTCCGACGCCTCCAACCAGTGGGGCGGCTATGACTATGGCGACGGCATTTCGAACCTCAATCCGAACGACATCGAAACCATGTCTGTCCTGAAAGGGCCGAATGCCACGGCCCTCTATGGCGAACGCGGCGGCAACGGCGTGATCCTGATCACCACCAAATCGGGCGCAAGGAAAAAGGGCGTCGGCGTCAACTATTCCAGCGACTTTTCGGCGGGCCATGCGCTGGTCGTTCCCGACTTCCAGAATGTGTACGGCGTGGGATACAACGGGAACTTTACCCACTTCCTGGGCAGTGACGGCAAGAATTACTCGATGAAAGACGCCATCGCCAACAACATCCCCGGACTGCCGCGCGCCGCCAGCGGACGCGACCAGACCGCCCGCGGCAGCTGGGGCGCCAGAATGCAGGGACAGCAGTATGTGGATGCCTACGGCACCGTGCGCACGTTTGACCCCCAGCCCAATACGTATGACTTCTTCAACACGGAGGAAAACTATGTCAACGACCTGAGTATTGACGGCGGAACGGACAAGCTCCAGTATCGCTTCTCGGCCAACAATACGCACAATAACGGCTACTTCCCGAGCAACAAGTTGAACCGAAACAATTTCAACCTGAAAGTGAGCGCCGATATTACCGACAAAATCCGGTTTGAAGGCATGGCCAACTACATCAAGCAAAATGTGGTCAACCGTCCCAAACTGGCCGATTCGAACACGAATCCGGCCTATCTCTTTATCAGTATGCCGCGCAGTCTGTCGCTCGAATCGCTGTCCGACTACGCCTGGACGGAGGAAACTATCGCCAAACAGCTTGGCTTCACGGCCAGCACGCTTTTCCCCGGCATGGAGAAAGGCTACGCCACCAATTCATCAACCGGCAATCCGTACTGGACCGTCAACAACGAGCATAACGAAGATGAGCGCGACCGGATCATCGGCTATTTCAAACTGACGTACTCGATTTTTCCGTGGCTGCGCGTGACGGCCAAAACCGGCACCGATTACTACAGCGAAAACAAAATCCTCTGGACGGCCTACGGCACCTGGTCATCCCAGAACAAACACGGCGATTACCGCGAATATACCCGCCGCGTGAGGGAAACCAACAGCGACATCCTGCTTTCTTCCAATTTCAAAATCAAGGAAGACTGGGATGTTTCGCTGAACGCCGGCGGCAATCAGATGCGCTATTTCTCCCGTCTGATCGGCAGCAGAGGCTATGAGTATATCGAACCGGGACTGGAGGTGATCAACAATATCAAAACGCTACAGTACGACTTCGGCCTTTCCGAGAAGGCCATCAATTCGGTATACGGTTCGGGACAGCTGGGGTTCAGGAATTTCCTGTACGTGGATGTTTCGGGACGGAATGACTGGTCGTCCACCTTGCCCGTTCAGAACGGTTCCTACTTCTATCCCTCGGCCGGCGTCAGTCTGCTTGTGCCCGAAGCATTCAATCTCAATTGGGACCGGCTGAACTTCTTCAAGATTCGGGGCTCCATAGCCCAGGCGGGCAGCTCGGGCGATCCGTACGCGCTGGTCGGAACCTACGGAATTGATTCCAACAAACAGAACGGCGTGGCGCTGGGAAGTTATACCGGCACCGTGGTGGATCCAAACATCAAGAACGAACTGACTACCTCCTACGAAGGCGGTTTCGACCTGAATCTGTTCAATAACCGGCTGGCGCTGAACGTGACCCTGTATCACGCATCGACCCGAAACCAGATTTTGTCCGTGGCCATTCCCGCTTCGACGACCTTTTCCAGCCGCCGCGTCAATGCCGGGGAGATTCAAAACAAGGGCGTGGAAGTCATGCTCTCGGGCACGCCGGTACGGACCTCTTCCGGATTCGCATGGGAAAGCACGTTTAACTTCTCGCGCAACCGAAACATGGTCGTATCCCTGGTCGAAGGCAGCGATACGTATGTACTTGCCCAGGACCGCGGCGTAAGCGTTGTGGCCGAACCGGGCAAGCCTTTCGGACAAATCAGAGGCGTGAAAATGGTCTGGATACGCGACGCCGAAGGCAATCGCCTCATCCATCCGAACACGGGTCTGCCCATCCGTTCGTCGCAGGTAAAGATACACGACCTGGGCAACGCGCTGCCCGACTGGCTGGGGGGCTTTGCCAATACATTTACGTATAAGGGATTCCGCCTCTATACCCTGATAGACATCAGCCAGGGCGGAAAGGTATTCTCGCAGAGCGTGCGTGAAGAAGTGCTCTACGGCACGACGAAAAAAACCCTGCCCGGCCGCGAAGGCGACTATGTGGCGGAAGGCGTGCTGGCCCAGGTGGATGCAAACGGAAACCTGATGTATACGGATGACTTTACGGCGCTCGGAACCGGCGTCCGGAACACCCTTCAGGTGCGGGCGCAGGACTACTGGAACGAGGTGGCGCTCGATAAGGAAACGTTCGTATCGGCCGAATTGCTGAACGACTTGAGTTATATCGCCATGCGGGAAATCTCGCTCTCCTGGACGCTGCCCGGCCGGTGGCTGGAGAAAACGTTTATCCGCCGCGCCACAGCCGGTGTCTACGGACGGAATCTCTTTTATTTCCAGCGCAAAACGGACGGATTCTCGCCCGAAGCCTGTTCCTTCAACGTGCATAATTCGTCGCTCGGCATCGAATCCACTTCCCTGCCGATGATGCGAGTCATGGGCGTCAATGTTTCTTTTGAATTTTAAACTGTTAAATTGATGTGATATGAAAAGTATAATCAGATTATATGTCGCCGTTCTGTTACTGACGATGGTCTCGTGCAATGCAGGATTTGAAGAATTGAATACACCGCCAACCACGTTCACCAAAGTCGATCCGGGCATGTTGCTTGCCAAGGCGCAACGGGAACCCAAGTTTCATCAGGGATTCGAATATCAAAATTCCGCGTACGGTTCGTGGATTCAGCACTGGAATTCGAGCAACAATATCCCGATGTCACGCTATATCTTTGCCCGCTGGAGCTGGGACAGATACTACAGCGACCTTCGGAACGTCACCCAGATCCGCAACCACCTGCTGAACGGACAGGAAGCGGAACCCGAAGCGCGTACCAAACTGGCGATAGCCCGTATCGTGGAAGCGGACATCTGGCAGATCATTACCGACCTGTTCGGCGACATTCCTTTCTCGGAAAGCGCGCTGGGCGAGCAAAACCTGAATCCGCAACCGAAATACGACACGCAGGAAAGTATCTACGCCGCCCTGATTCAAATGGTGGACGAGGCGGTGAAGCAAATCAATCCCTCGGACGCATCCTACGGCAGTTACGATTTGTATTATGGCGGGCAGGCGGAAAAATGGATTAAATACGGCAATTCGCTGAAACTGCATCTGGGTATGCGCATGAAATACGTGAAACCCGAACTGGCGCAGCGCACCGTTGCCGAAGCGCTAAGCAGCCCGCTGATTGCGAGTAACGACGATAATGCGCTGATCAGGACAAATACCGACAACACGTCGTCGTATCACCCGATGTTGCAGCACAATCAGAATGGAAGTCCGAGCAACCGCTACCTGGCCGAAGCGCTGGTGAACCGGTTAGTCGACACGAAAGACCCGCGCCTCACCTACATTGTGGCGCCTACCGTCAACTCCGTCAAGGCCGGCGAACCGGCATACCGCGGAAAATTCGTGGCCCCCACCGACGACGAAATGATCGGCGTCATCGACGACGACTATTCGCTGACCGGCCCATGCTTCTACCTGGCCTACAACCAGTCGAAGCCGGTACCGTATTACGTGTTCACCTTCGCCGAAATCTGTTTCTACAAGGCGGAAGCCGCCCTCGAAGGATGGGCGGGACTGACCGAAACCCAGGCCGAAGGCTTTTATCAGGAAGGCATCCGGGCGGCGATGGCGCTGGAGCCGTTCAACATCACCGAGATTCCGCAGGAATACATCGACGCCGAGTTTTCGCTGGCCGGACTGTCGAAGGAAGAGAAACTGGAAAAGATCATGACGCAGAAATGGATACTGCTGTTTGGCCGCTCCATCGACGCCTACGCCGAATGGCGGCGGACGGGTTATCCCCGGCTGATTCCGGGACATAACCTCGGTTCCACAAACGGAGAAATACCCCGCCGCGCCGGTTATCCGAACGATGAAATCCTGCTCAACACCAAGAACTATGAAGAGGCCGTAAGTCGCATGTCACACGGCGACACCTACCTCTCCCGCGTCTGGTGGGACGTAAGGTAGCGCCCCGCTTTTCAGCGCAAGAAAAAAACTCATATCGTCCGCACACGGTCCGGTATGAGTTTTTTTTTTGCGCGGATGTAATGCTTCAAATTACGGCTACAGGTGCGCCGGAAAGGTCTTGATTTGTATCTCGCATACCCGGATAACCGCATTTTTATGCGGTTTTGCGCGTGTGATCCTCATGGCTCCATTTTATTCGTAAGTTCCCGAATGTCATTCAGCGTAAAGTCTCCGGTGAGCTGAATCACGGTGAAACTGCTGTCAGCGTCGGCCAGCATCAGCAGTTCCCTGATCCGGTTGCCTTTCGTGCCGGAATAAAACGTGACGCGCGTTTTACCGTTACGAATGCGCATCAGTTCCACGTGCCCGCTTTGCAGCATTTGCGAGAAATCTTTCCGCATCAGGGAAATCGGTTCGGCCCTGTTGCTGCTGATCAGGTAAAACGATTCCATTTTCTCTTTCAGGCGCGCCAGGCTCACTCCCATGTCTTTTATATCGGGCATCATCTGAAACATGGCCCCGGAAATGTAAATGGAGGTGACGTGGTCCATATCGGCGTATTTTTCGAAGCGTTTGTCCTGCGCGAAACCCGCCTTTGTGCACATCAGGCACAGCATGAGTATGACATGTTTTGTTTTCATTCCGTTATTCTTTAAAATACCTGTTTACTGTCTGTTTTATTTTCCCTATTTCCGTATCGGTATCGGCGACACGGTTCAATCCCCTGTTCAGTTCTTCCGACATGAACGCCAGCGCCTGTCCGGCCACGATGGCGGCTTCCCGCGGGTCGTCGAACGTGTCGGCCACGGGCGCGGGCGGTTCACGGGTCGGGAAAAACAGCCCGATACACAGCAGCACGGTTGCCGCCACACTGCCGGCGGCATACCACCGCCACCCTGTTCTGCGCGCCGGTGTTGCTGCCAGCTGTTCGACGGCACGCTCCAGTCGCCCGGACAGACCTTCCGGCATACGTATCTCCGCTCCGGTCAAGGCGAGAAACAATTGCCTGTCGGCCTGCAGGGAAGCGTCCGTTTCCGATGCGCTCAGGAAATAATCCCTTAACGCACGTTCTTCGTCCGGCGTCGAACGACCTTCATAAAACCTTTTCAATAATAACTCTGTTTTCATTTTCCGTTTCTTTTATTGTTTCCGTAACATCTCTTTCAGTGTTTTCCGCGCCCTTGAAAGCAATACCCGTACATTGACTGCGCTTTCGCCGGTGGCGGTTTCGATTTCTTCCAGCGAACAGTCGCCGAAACCCCTCATTCGCAGAACGACGCGCTGTTTCTCAGGCAAGCGGTCAATCAGCGATTCGATATGTGCCAGCTGCTCCTTGCTTTCCAGTTCACTTTCAGGTGTCACTTCAACCGGAATCACCGGCACTGCTTCCGGTTCGCAGCCTTTCCGGCGGGCGGAGGCACGGAGGAAATCCAGGCAAAGGTTTTTGACCAGCGTCATGCAAAAAGCCTCCGGCTGCCGAATCGCAGTCAGTTCGTCCCGCTTAAGCCACAATTTGCAGTAGGTCTCCTGAAGAATATCTTCGGCATCCTCCGCCCGGTTCAGCAAGGCATACGCCACCCGGTAGAGTTTGGGATGAAAGGGATAATAGCGATGTTTAAATTCCTTTGCATCCATCCTGTTACCTATTTATGAGCCTTGAGCGGGTGTTCGACGGAGTACGGACCATCACTTGCCGTACACGTGACAAACCATACCGGTACAGTCATTAAAATCTTTTTCATCGTGACATTTGTTTTGTATTCAAGCGATAGACGGACAAACCGCCGGATTTGTTACAACAGCCTTTCACTTTCCTCTCCGCCTGTCTTTTCCCGGCGTTGAAGAGAGAGACGCTTTCAGGAAGAGGCAGGGATGAAACATTTTCATGGCGTCTCCCAAAAAAGCAACAGTGTCTTTTTGCCGAATTTTTTTGAACCCTTTTTGTGCAGGGTATTGCACAGTTAGAAAATTACCCGTAATTTTGCCCCGCAATTCCAAAGAAAGATAAGGAGTTGCCGGACATTCTTCCTTAGCTCAGTTGGTTAGAGCATCTGACTGTTAATCAGAGGGTCCCTGGTTCAAGTCCAGGAGGAAGAGCTGAAAAAGAGGTAATCGCCAAAAGTGATTACCTCTTTTCTGTTGTGCCGCGCATGAATAATAACGAATCCACGGCAACCCGCATGTACGGTCACCGATATACCGGCGGAGAGCAGCTCGCCCGTCAACTGACACCGGATGAATCCGGCCCTTCTCCCTTGTCCGACTTTGACGGCGGGAAACCTGTTCTGCACCTCCCAAAAAGAATCAGCCGAAGTTTTTAAAGCGACAAACAGAAAAACAGGGCCATTCATTTGTTATTTTTGCAGATGCAAATGAAGAAGAAAAAAGTTTGATCTATGCAACGTTTTGAAAACAGGTCACATCTAAACGGTCAGTATGGCAAATGCCGTATACGTGTTTTGAAACATGAGTGAGAAACAGCTGATAACAGGTTGTCTGAATGGCGACAGAAAGAGCCAGAAGGAATTGTATGACAGGTATTCCCGAAAGATGATGGGGGTTTGTCTGCGCTATGCCGGCGACAGAGAGACGGCGCGTGATTTGTTGCAGGACGGTTTCATCAGAGTGTTCACTTCCTTGCATACGTATTCGGGTACGGGTACGCTGGAAGGATGGATACGGACGGTATTTGTGAACGGTGCGCTGGAATATTTGCGGAAGCGGGATGTACTGCGCAACTCGACGGATATAGAAAACATGCACGAAATACCGGATGACGAAGATACGGCCGTCTCGAAAATCTCGGCCGGGGAACTGATGGAGATCGTGCAAGCGTTGCCGGCAGGTTTCAGGGCCGTGTTCAACCTGTATGCCCTTGAAGGCTATTCGCATAAGGAGATAGCCGACAGGCTGCATATTACGGAGAGCACCTCGCGATCGCAGTATGCAAGAGCCAGGAAATGGTTGCAGGAACGGATAGCGCGTTATGAATGAAAAAGTAAAAAGTAAATGAAACAGACAGATAAAAAAGAAAGACAGCTTCGATGGGAGGAAGCCGTCCGGTCGAAATTGAAAGATTACGAAGCGGAAACGGCAACAGAAGACTGGGAGGCAATAGCAGACCGGTTGCCGGGCAGGCAACGGCGGGCAGTTGCTCTTCACGTGCGCCGTTATGCGGCCGCCGCCGTTGCACTGCTGCTGGTGTCGGCAGGCGGTTATTTTTATCACCGGCAGCAGCAGACGCGCCATGCCGCGGCACTGTCCGAAACGCTGCACCGGGAAACGGCGAAACCGGAGCATCTCAAACTCCCGGCGCCTCTGTCGCCTCCGGCGCTCTCCGGCGCTTTACCGACGGGAACACTTTCCCGCATCCTTCCAGCAGTTTTGCCGGCAAAAGCGGAAAAGTCTCCGGTAGAACCGCTAGAAGAAGCCATTGATCCTCCCCCCGCTCCCCCTTCCACGGAAGAACCCTCGCGTGCGCAAACCCCTCCGGTCGGGGAGATCGCCCCCCCTTCCCTTCTTGCAGAGGCCTCCCCTGTTTCTTCGAAGAAACGTTCGCAAAGGCGATGGAGCATCGGCGTGGGAGGCAGCAGCTATTCCATTGGAACCGGTGACGGCGGCCGTGGCGGAGTGAATATCCCCATGTCTGACCACTCGCTGGTCTACAACGCCGAAGCGCCACCCGGAGCCGTGTTACGCTCCAAAGAGGAAAAACAGCAGCTGTCGCACAACTATCCGCTCTCGTTTGGTCTGGGAGTCGGTTACGCGCTGAACGGCCGCTGGGCGTTGCAAAGCGGTTTGACGTATACGCTGCTCCGGTCGGAATGGATTACCGTCTCCGATTATCCGGGCGAAGCCAGACAGCAATTACACTTCATCGGCATCCCGTTAAGCGCAAACTGTAAAATTGCCGAATGGAACCGGTTCCATTTCTACACCACGGGCGGTATCTTGGCGGAATGGAACGTCGGCGGACAAATCCGTACCGATTATTTGAACGGTGGCGAGAAACTCCGGACCCAAACGGAATCCGTCCGGATGAAGCGCTGGCTGTGGTCGGTTCATGCACGCGCCGGCGTCAGCTATCCGCTGGTCCGCTTCGTAAGCGCTTACGCCGAAGGAGGCGCCAGCTATTATTTTGATAACGGGAGTTCCATCGAAACCATTCGCTCGGATCAACCTTTTCAGTTATCTTTGCAGGCTGGAATCCGTCTCGGATTTTGAAACAGGAAAACAAAACAACCAACTAACCGAATAAAAAAATGAAAATGAAACAATGGAGTTTGCATCGAATGAGTGTGGCTTTATGGATAACGGCCATGACCATGTCTACATCCTGTCTGGAAGGCGGCAGGAACACAGTGAGTAATACGACCGTAGGAATGATACGGCTGGACGCGAAAGCGTTCAAGAACGTGCTGGACGTCCCTGGAGGAACGTTTTATGCACCTCAGTTTGATACGATGTCGGACGGCGCCTGCTGCATCGTCCGTTACGAACTGGACTTCGACGCGCCGGAAAACAGCTTGACCATGTTGCAGGCATACGGTTATTATACCGTTATGATTACCTACAAGGAAGACGTTGATAAATATCTCCTGCTGTCCGCGTTAACGGATACGGCGGCCGTGCTGCCCGAAGAAACGGCCGTCATGGACCCGGTAACCAGCTGCCTGGGTTACTTAAAGGGGATGCTGTTCGTGGCCCACCAGCTGAAAAAAGCGTCCGACCAGCGGGAAATATGGCATCTCTCATATGATCCGCAGACCGCAGTGAAGGAAGAAAACGGCAGGCATGTCTTCGATGTGTATTTGCGTGCCACTGTACGGGTGGCGGGTACCCGGACGCCGGAAGACAGCTATGAAGTGTGCGCCTATGATATGAAGTATTTCCTGGAAAGCGCCGCCGAAAGAGTGAAAAACGCGGGTAACACCCTCTTCAGCATCCGGTTCAATTACGTATCCGAAATCGGGGAGAATGCCCTGACATGGAACCGCAGGGAACTGGAACTCCAGGTAACGGATATTTTACAGGAAACCGCGAATTAACAGCTTGCGGGATCAGCGCATCACGGGAAAATTCGCACTCCCGGCGGTTTTATAAGGCGTCCCCGGTGCGTGGGGAATATCAATTTTGTGAGGCTGTATTTCAACAGCCGAACCGTCGCCATTTTAGCTATATATACTTCGCGCGGCATGGTTTTGTGCATGGCGCTGTCCGATAAAAATACAGTCGGAGACGGCAGGTTGTTCTTCCGGGTTCCGGACAGTCGCAATCCGCTCCGGATTGTGACTTGCCGGAACCCGGCAAGTTAGAATTCACTCGGATTGTGACTTGCCGGAACCCGGCAAGTTAGAATTCACTCGGATTGTGACTTGCCGGAACCCGGCAAGTTAGAATTCACCCGGATTGCGACTTGCCGGAACCCGGCAAGTTAGAATCCGCTCCGGATTGCAACTTGCCGGGAGCCGGACGGTTGGAATCTGCTCCGGATTCCGTCCGGGGGACAGGAAAGTCAAGCCGGTCTCTCTGGAACTTTTATCGAACCGTACCGCGCGAAGTATAAAAGGCCAGTCGACGCCGCCGGCATCAGCACAGATTCCCGATTCGCTTATCCAACACTCAGGTTATAACGCTTCGTGCGCCGTACATCCTGCAAGCCGGAGGGGTTCAGCTTTCAATCTTCTTCCGCAGTTCGGCCAGATACATTTTCATCGCTTCCGTATCCTTGCGGCGGATCATGTCCTGCAAACCGGCCAGTTCCTGCTGAATCCGCTCGATCTGTCGGGGTGTCCGGGGATTGAAGAGGATTTCGGTCAGCAGGTAATCGTCTTCAGACATCAGCCCGCGGGCAATTCGCATGTGACGCTTGAATGTGGTTCCGGGCGCGTCCTGATGCACCATCGTGGCGGCAAACACCAGCGTCGAAGCGAACGGGATGCCCAGCGAATAGGCCACTACCCGGTCGTGCTCCTCAAACGTATACTCAAAGACATTCAGTTTCAGCCGGTCGTACAGGTCTTTGAAAAAGATCTTCCCCAGGTAGTCGCCTTCGCTGATGACGATCGTATTCTCTTTCTCCAGCTTGCCCAGGTTGGCAAAGGTCGGGCCGAACATCGGATGTGTGGACACATACGGCAGACCGCAGGTCTTGTAAAATGCCTGCAGGTTTGTCTTTACGGATGCCACATCGGAAATGATACATGCAGGTTTCAAAAAGGGCAATACCTCTTCGAAAGCCTCTGTCGTATGATTCAGCGTCACGCAGTTGACCAGCAGTTCGGGGCCGAACTCCCGGATTTCTTCGGGTGACTGCATCCGGACAGCGTTGTAGATGAAACGCAGGCGACGAGGGTCTTTTTCCAGTACGCCCACCTCGTGGTCGAAACTCAGCAGATCGGTGAAGAATGATCCCATCTTCCCCGCACCCAATATCAGTATTTTCATACGCCTCAATGCTTAAACGGTCATGATATTCATCTGCTGCCGTACAGATTCCTCATGAATTTCTTTCATGATCTTCTCTATAAACTCGGGGTTCAGGTCCATGGCAATCGCGGCCTTCGCCCGGTTTTCCAGAATCTCGCCGTAACGGGGCGTCTGAAGGATCGGCATGTTGTGTTCCTTCTTGTAAATGCCTATTTCCCTTGAAATACGCATCCGTCTGGCCAGCATTTCCAGCAGATGCTCGTCGATGTGGTCGATCTGGCGGCGCAGTTCGGAGAGGTTCTCGGTTGTCTGCGTGGAATCGCGAATCACCAGCAGGTTCAGGACATAATCCAGCACGTCGGGCGTAATCTGCTGCGAAGCGTCGCTCCATGCCTCGTCGGGGTTGCAGTGCGACTCGACGATCAGTCCGTTGAAGCTTAGTTCCATTGCCTGCTGACACAGCGGGGCGATCAACTCGCGCTTGCCGCCGATATGGCTCGGGTCGCAGAAGATGGGCAGCTCGGGATAGCGGCGGTGCAGTTCGATCGGAATGTGCCACAAAGGCAGGTTCCGGTAAATCTTTTTGTCATACGAACTGAATCCGCGGTGGATGACGCCCAGCCGCCGGATGCCGGCGCCATAAAGCCGCTGTATGGCGCCGATCCACAGTTCCAGATCGGGATTGACCGGGTTCTTGACCAGTACCGGCAAGTCGATGCCCTTCAGCGCATCGGCCAGTTCCTGCATCATAAACGGGTTGGCCGAAGAACGCGCCCCGATCCACAGCAGATCAATGCCGGCTTTGAGCGCCTCAAACACGTGGTCGCGCGTGGCCACCTCCGTGGCCACATACATGCCCGTTTCCTCCTTCACCCGCTTCAGCCAGGCCAGGCCAATGGAGCCAACGCCCTCAAAGCCGCCCGGTTTCGTGCGCGGCTTCCATATGCCCGCACGGAAAAGTTTGATTCCTTTTGCAGCCAGACTTTGCGCCGTCTTCAACACCTGCTCCTCCGTCTCTGCACTGCACGGCCCGGCGATGACCACCGGACGCTCGCCGCTCACTCCCGGCAATAAAATGGATTCCAGTTTTAATTCTTCCATATCCTTTACATTATATATATTACAACTTTATTCTTTTTCGGATTCGATTCAGCGCTTCCGTCAACAGTTCGCCGGGGCAACAGAGCGAGAGACGGACGTAGCGGTCGCCTGCCTCGCCGAAGACAAATCCGGGCGTGACAAATACGTTCGCCTCATACAGTATCCTGTCGGCCAGCTTTTCGCCGCTTTCTTCCGAGTCGGGTATCCTGCCCCACAGAAACATCCCGACCTGGCTTTCGTCATAGCGGCACCCCATCGCCTGCATGACGGAGCCGGCCAGCCTGCGACGGCTGCGATACGTCCGGTTGATCCCGTCATACCATTCCCGCGGCGCCTTCAGGGCTTCGACTGCCGCCAGCTGCATCGGGGCAAACTGTCCCGAGTCTACATTGCTCTTTACTTTCAACACCCACTGCACAAACCGTCCGTTCGATGCCAGCATCGCCATCCGCCATCCGGGCATGTTGTGCGCCTTGCTCATGGAATTAAGCTCGATGCAAATCTCCCGGGCGCCCGGCACGCTCAGTATGCTCAGCGGTCTGTCATTCAAAATGAAACTGTAGGGATTGTCATGACAAATCACAATGCCGTGGCGACGTCCGAAACCGACCAGCCGTTCAAACAGTTCCATGCTTGCACGGGCGCCGGTCGGCATGTGAGGGTAATTGGTCCACATCAGTTTGACGCCGCGCAGGTCCATCTGTTCCAGCGCGTCAAAGTCCGGCTGCCATCCGTTCGCCTCCTCGAGCGTATAGCGCAGTTGGCGGGCGCCTGCCAAGGCGCTCACGGAACGGTAAGTCGGATAGCCCGGATCGGGAAGCAGCACGCCGTCACCCGGATTCAGGAAGGCCAGTGAAATGTGCAATATCCCTTCCTTGGAGCCGATCAGCGGCTGAATTTCCGTTTCCGGATCCAGGGTTACGCCGAACTGCGCGCGATACCATCCGGCAAAGCCCTCGCGCAAGGCCGGCATGCCCGTATATGGTTGATAGCCGTGTACGCTGTCTTTCTTCACCTCCCGGCAAAATATGTCGATCGCATCCCGCGAGGGCGGCAGGTCGGGACTGCCTACTCCCAGATTGATCACATTTTTTCCGGCCGCATTCATTGCGGCTATCTCCCTGAGTTTGCTTGAGAAATAGTATTCGCTCACCGTCGCCAGCCGGTCGGCCGGCCGGACGTCACACACTTTGTTTTCCTTCTGCATATTCGCCTAAAATAATCAAGTCTTTCGTCAAGGGAACAATCGCATCCAGCGCCTGCCTGTAACGCAGGTAGTCGGCATACGTCAGGTTGATGTAAAACAGGTATTCCCATTCGCGCCCGATGATCGGGAGCGACTGGATTTTGCTCAGGTTCATGTCATAGAACGACAGGATGGTCAGTACCTTGGAAAGACTTCCGGACGTGTGGGGCAGCGCAAACACAAGCGATGCCTTGTTTTTCGGCGTCCCTTCCAGTAATTCTTCCGCTTTCCAGCGGTCGGCAATGACCAGGAAACGGGTATAGTTGCGCCTGTTGGTTTCGATGCCTTCGGCCAGGATGTCCAGTCCGTAGATTTCGGCCGCCTGCCTGCTGCAGATCGCGGCATGACCCTTCAGCCGGTTTTCAGCAATCCGGCGGGCGCTCACAGCCGTATCTTCCGTTTCCACCAGCCGCACGTGCGGCAGCGTGTCCAGATAGTCGCCGCACTGCATCAGAGCTATCGGATGCGAATCTATTTCTTCGATATCCTGCAACACCGTGCCCGGCAAGGCGGAAAGCACGTGTGAAATACGCAGTTTATACTCTCCCACAATGGTGCACCCGCTTTTGCGTATCAGTTCGTGGTTCTGCAGCAGGCTGCCTGCAATGGTGTTCTCGATAGCCATCATCCCGACGGCGGACGAATCGTTGCGTACATACCGCACGACCTCCCGAAAGGTGTTGCAGGGCACGACTTCAATTTCTTCCCCTTCGTAATATTGACGGGCTGCCATATCGTGATAGCAACCGATAATTCCCTGAATCGCTACTTTTTTCTTCATCCTGTCTTATTCTTAGTTGGTTTATCCTCCTGTTCAAAAAAAAATCCCGCCGTTGGTCTTGGCAGGATTTTCTGTTTTTTCTGTTGACTGTCTGACTTTTTCAAGGTCATCGTTTACATAGAAATACCTGCCTTTACCTTGCTAAAGTAAAAGTAAAAATAGAAATATGTAAAATAGAACAGTTGCATTATTTTCTTCTTTTTGTGCAATAATGGCGGCAAATATAATGCTTTTTTGTGTACCTCACATCAAAAGACAGGATTTTTTTGTATCCGCAGACCAGGCAGCCGTTGAGCATGCAGCCGACCAACGGACTCCCCTACAGCAAAGCCCCCTTCGGATTCAGTCCCGAAGGAGGCTTTTAGGTTATCGGACAGTAACCACGGGCGCGAACGCGAGCGACGGCATTTGACCCTGCGGCATACTCAGTTCAGCATGACCTGTCCGCCGGTGACGGGGAGCGCCTGGCCCGTTTCGCACGTCTGGTCGATGAGGTAAAGTACGGCCCTGGTAACGTCTTCCGGACCGGTGCCCTTGCCCATCGGTACCTGGGCCATGTAATAGGCGCGAACGTCGTCAACCGTTTTTGCGCCCGGCACCTTGCCTGCACGCAGGTATTGCAGGAACAGTCCGTTTTCCGGGTTCGACCACAGCGGGCCTTCATAGAAATTCCCCGGACAGACGGCGTTGACCTTGATGCGGTATGGCGCCAGTTCCAGTGCGAAGGACTGTGTCAGTCCCAGTCCGCCGAACTTTCCGCCGGCATAGGCGAAATTGGCCTTTGAACCGCGCAGGCCCGACTTGGAATTGATCTGGATGATATCTCCGTAATTCTCCGGCGCATACCTGTTCTGCAGTTTCATGACGCGCGAGGCCGCCTGTGCACAGTAAAAGTAGGCGCTGTAATTGATTTTCGTTACAAACTCGAACTGTTCGGGCGTCATCTCCTCCAGCCCGCCGGCACGCAATACGCCGGCATTGCTGATAAAGACATCCAGTCCGCCGAAGTGACGCACCGTTTCTCCGATCAGGCGGCGGAGGCTTGCCGGATCGGACACGTCCGTCCGGACAAAGATGGCCCGGTTGCTTCCTGCCAGGCGACAGAGGTTTTCGGCGGTAGCCGTCCCGGCCGTTTCGTTCAGGTCTGCCACGACGATGTTGGCGCCCTCCCGAATCAGGTTTTCGGCGATGCCCCGGCCGAATCCCTGCGCGGCGCCGGTGATGATAACGGTTTTGTTTTCGATGCGCCCGGAGGCTTTGCCGGCGCTCACCCTGCGCCGGTAATTTTCGACTTCCCAGTGGTCGATAAAGTCGATCTGCGCCTGCGTCATGGGATGTTCGCCGCCGAAAGACCGTGCGGCTTCGGCGATTTTCATCATGTCTTCATAGACGTCGAGAAGGAGGTCGCAGCCGGCGGCGCTGTCGCCCGCGGCCACCAGGCCGATGCCCTTTATGAGCAGTATCCTGGGCGGGCAGCCGTTTTGCGCCGTGCAGTCGCGGATGGCTGTTTCCGCTTCGGCAAGCAGTTCTTCCGCTGTTTCGCCGCTCAGGTAGAGGTACTTCGATTTGCAGTACACGATGGTATCCGGCGTGAAGGGGACGGCAATTCCGGCGAACTCCGCCTCCGTTGCCGCAAAGGCGGCAATCCGGCTGTTGCTGCGCACTTTCAGCGTCCTGAGTCCTTCCTGCGCGCTGAGCATCATGCGCAGGGCGGGCAGGATGTCGACCACGCAGTCGGGTACGGGCACCGGTTCGGCTGCCGGTATGCCGCCGGTCACGGCTTCGATACGCCCGATGACGCGATCGTAGATGGCTTCGATGGCTTCCGTCGTGTCGGCACCGACAAATATCCCGTGATTCTGGAGCAGCAGGATGGCCGGCTCCCTGCCGGACGAAGCGCGCGAGGCGCTGATACGGCGTTCGACTTCCTTGAAGAGCGTGTATCCGGGGTCGGTGTAGGGGATGTAGACGGCTTCGTCGCCGAAGAGACGCTGCGTCGCGGCTTCGGCGTCGCGGCTGCACATCAGGGCATTTACCGCCGTGGGGTGCAGATGAACCACGTAACGGGTGCGAATGGCGTTGTGCATGGAAGTCTCGACCGAGGGCCGCCGGTCTTTCGTCAGGCAGGCTGCGGCGAGATCGTTCCTGACTTCTTCCTCGCGTAGGGCGGGGTCAGCGCTGTAGGTCCGTTCCGAAATGACGGCCAGTTTCCGGCGGTCGAGCACGGCAAAACCGTCTTCCGCTATGGTGGCCAGCGGATAACCGCTGGCCTTTACCCACAGTTTTTCGTCATCCTTGTATGATGTATTGCCGCCTCCGGCAATGACATAACGGCTGTCGCCGCCGTATTTGCGTGATATGGCTATCAGCTGTTCGATTTCTTTCATTTTGATTATATGTTACTAAGTAAAAAACGTGTTTCGTTCCGCTCCGGCCCTGTTCCGCCGCGTCATGACGCTTTCCGGATGCAGAGTCCTTTTCCGGTTCGGTGCGGAGGGCCGCTCAGGAGGCAATCGTTTCCCGTATCCACCGGTCGCCCAGCCGGATGTAGCTGTCGCGACAGGTGATGTCCGCCTGTCCCGCCGCATCCACATACCCCGGCTGTCCTTGCCGGACAAGCTCCTGATGGGCGGCGACGACACATGCGCCTTCGTAGTTGATTTGCTTCAGGCGGACTGTCAAAGGCACGCCGCCGCGGGCAAACAGTTCGACAGGTTCCATGGCCGGCGTGTTGTGCTCGCTGCCGAAGGTGACGACAAAACCGTGGTCGTGTAGGTAGCCGGCATAGCGTTCCAGCGCCTCCACGCTGTTGCGCGTGGTAATAAATTCGACGGAATGGATGCCCCTCCGTTTCAATGTTTCAGCCGTTTGCACGACGTCCTGTTCAAAGTCGGTAAAGTCGCCCTTCGCGTCGTCGGCCAGGAAGGGATAAGTCGGGATACCGCCGGCGGCGAGGATGATCCGGCAGACGGTCTCCATCGGCAGGAAGGCTTTCGGGTCTTCGGGGACAAAAGCCGCTCCGCCGGCCTTGAGCAGGTTGCCACGGATTTCGTTTTCCACGGTGGCATGGTGGTCCGTCCTCGATTGCAGCGCCTTGCCGCCGAAAAGACGTTCAAACAAGGCGGCCATGGCAGCCCCGTTGCCCTTCAGATGATGCGTTGCTTCCATGCGCAGGGCTTTGGCCAGGTGGCGTTCCCGAACGGCGCCCCGGGTCAGTTCCCGCTCGATTCGTGCGAAATCAAGGCTGAAACCGGCGTCATGCGCTGCAAGCGTTTCATTCAGTCGGTCGCACATCCTTTTCACCTGCCGGTTGGATTCGCTGCGCACGTCGGCCAGCTGTGCGGCCCAGGGTTCCGGCAAGTCCGGCGGGCATTTCAGGCCTTTGCCGCTCAAGTAGGTGCGACCGGAATTGTTGGGGTCGTTCACGCGAACGCCTTTGGCCTGATCTTCTTCCTGCAAACTGATAAATTCGATATTGAACAAGGGGAAAAGCCTGCGTTTGAGCGCTTCGTCCCGCCATTCCACATACCCGTCCATCGAATAGAAGTCATTGATTCCGACTATCTTCACATTTTCGTTGGCCGCCCTGTCCAATGCTTCCGTCAATCGTTCAAATGCGCTGAACGAATACGGCGTATGCAGGTGGGCATTCACATTTAAATAATTCATTTCCGGTAACTGTTTTATTTTTACTTGTCTCTGTTTTCCTGATCAAAGGGGTGCATTTCAGAGGGTCGCACCCGGCGTCAGGACGCGACCCTCTGAAATGTACCCGTTCAACATCTAATCTTTCATTCCTTTTTATCCTTATGCTGTGCAAAGATAGCACTGTTTTTTCTTTCAAAGAACGCATGTCTTTGAAAAGGGAGCATTTCAAAGAGGCCTCTCCGTCAGTTAAAGCACAATGTCATCAAGTCAAGAGTTACATTGCACGTTTATAACCGGTTAGCGCATGATAATTGCCGCAGGGCTTTCGTTTTTTGATGCGCGGCTACTTTAGTCAACCCCACAATAATACTTTTTGAGCAGTCTCCAATGGCTTTTCATGTGATGGCTCTTCACTTGATGACATTGAGCGAAAACATGCAGTTCATAAAGGTTCCTCCCCGCGTGAAAGCCTGTTGCACGTTGATTGATTTTGCACCCCTCAATCAAAATCGATTGAGTTTTGTGTGGCACACCAAAAAAGCGTCGGTTTTGATGACGCGGTCGAAAACGTTGAGGAGCCGGAGATCGCGCCATTTTTCATCCGGAATGGCGGCCGTAACGGTAAAGGCGTCCCGTCCGTCTATCCTGATAAAGGCGGCAGGGAGATGGAATCCGTTTGTTGGTTAATGATTCAATGGCGCGCTGCCGGCTTCCGATAATGGATAACAACCGGTCTTTGGCTGAAAGAGACTTCTCGCCGCTATTGGGGTTTTCACCCATAAGAAGGCCAATGCTTACTTGAATCTGCCCCGCTGAAAAAACAAATCCGCGCGGCCTGAAATTCATAATTAAGTTGTACTTTTGCTGCGTCATTGGCCACAGATTCATCATTCGGGGTGTAGCGCAGTCCGGTTAGCGCACCTGCTTTGGGAGCAGGGGGTCGTGGGTTCGAATCCCGCTACCCCGACAAAAGCAATTAAGTTGCAGAAAGAAAGGAGATTACAAAACATAACTGTCTATAACGAATCTGTGATAGACAAAAATAGACAGATTAGTGCGTTTCGTTTATTAGTGTCGCAGCAAATAAATGAAGTAAAATGGCACGAAGAAGAAAAGAAATTGTCATGCCTCACCTGAATGACTGTGGGGGTGACCTGTCAAAAAAGTGGTACGTCGAATATTCGATTCGTAATCCGCAGACCGACCGTATGGAAAGAGTGCGGTTATATGAGGAGATCAATCGTTTTCAGACATGCAAGGAGCGTTATGCGTGCGCTGAAACAGTCATTGAAAACTGTTCGAATCAAATCCGGAAGGGACAGATATCGCATCGGGAATTTGTTGAATACGATGATTTGCTGCTGTATGACGGGCAGGGAAGTTTCACGAAAAAGCGCCTTGCGCCGGAAGGAAGTCTAAAAATCTACCTTTCCGAATTTCTGCAGAAGAAAAAAATGGAAATCATCGAGAACAGTCATCACACCTACACCTCAAAATTGCGACTGTTCTATCTTTATCTCAAAGAAGAAGGAATTGACGGGAAGCCTGTTGCCTGCTGCACAACTGAAATTCTGTCAAATTTTTTGCACAAGCTTGTGCAAAAAAAACAATTGTCAAGTGTTACAATTAACAAGTACAAGCAATTACTTCATTCGTTTTTTTGCTTTTTGAAAGCAAAGAAGATTATTTCCGAAAATCCTGTCAGCGCCATTGCCGGGAACATCGGCGTGACAAAAGACGAGGCGCCTGCTGC
>JAISMO010000164.1 GCA_031276675.1 Tannerella sp. | reverse complement strand
ATTGCGCGGACCATGAATATCCATGACAGGATCAGCGTGCGGCTTGCCCGTCGGAACGGCTGTTTTCGGAGCGAAAACCTCGCTGCTTCGAGCGAGCACATTTTGATGCGGTTGCCCTGATTCATTGAAGCAGTATTGAAGAGAGTCCGGACATTTGTTCCTGCTCATGTCACGGTTACGGAACAAAGTACACCTTTTTTGAATTTCGGATTAGGAATACTTCCTGCTGCAATATTATTAGAATGAATATGAGAGTAATCTATTATAGATTATTGAATTGAAAATTTTCGGGGAGACACTGTATACTTCTTGTCTTGCGATAAAAAAAAAAGACGTATTTTTGCGCATTGCATCAAGCAAAACAAAAGAATAAACAGTATGTATAAAAAAATCAAAAAACTCAATGAAATGAAGAACGTTTTAAAAACACGGCTCAGGAAGAGTGAGTCAACATCCGGCCCAACGGAACAAAGCTTTATTGGGACAATTTGCAAAGAAAGCGGTGGTTTTCGACTTCCGGTTATCTTGTTAGCGCTTGGAGTGGTAGCGATAATATCTTCGTGTTCGCAGCATAATGACAGGGAATACGTATCGCCGAACGATTTCAAAACCGGCTCGCAGACTGTTCGCATTGCGGCGGCAATCAAGTATGCCGAAAATAACGGTCGAAAAGTTGTTATTCCGGCTATCGACAAAGTGACGAACGCCAAAATCTGGAAAATAGATTCAGCTATCATGCTGCCCTCGGATTTTACGCTGATTTTAGACAACAGCACCATTAAACTGTCCGATCAATGTCGTGACAATTTTATCCGCACAGCCAATCTGAAAGTCGGACAATCAACCATCGAACCCTTTCGCAACATACACATCATCGGAATCGGCAATGCTCTGCTCGAAGGAGCGGACAACCCGCGTGCAAGCGGCGACTGTTTCAAACAGCTTTCGCTCACCGACAGTTCGTTTAACTATTCGTATGGAACGGACGAAGGAAAAGAAGGCGTCAATCAGTTTGGCGGCTGGCTGAATCACGGTATCAACATTGTCGAAACAACGGGTTTCTCTATCGAAAACATCACTTTGCGCGACTATCACGGACATGGCATCATTGTAGCCCGGAGTTCGAGAGGGATCATGCGAGGCATCACTTTCGACGCACGCGGATATATTTTCATCAATAAAAAGCGTTATTTGATAAAGAATCAGGACGGATTCGGTATTCGTCAGGGTTGTCACGACATCATTATCGAAAACTGTACGGGCAATACCGGAGACGACTATCTCATGATTGGCGAATATTTTAACGACGATGCGAGTTTCTCTACCGGCAGGGAAAATACGATAAGCCCCTGCGGCGACAACTATCGCGGCGAAGAAGATGATACCTATAATATAATATGCCGAAATCTGTACGACGTAGATGCTTCCCATTGGAAACTGGTTAAACTGATGTCGTCGGGAAAACAAAAACAGTATAATTTCATTTTCAGCGATATCGTAACAAACACGGACAGTCGGATTTCGTTTACCAAATACAAAATTCCGCCCGGTCTGCATACCAACTTTGTGTTCCAGAATTTAATGGGCAAAATTCGTTTCGTTGACGATGGCGGATACATCAAAAATTCCGTATTCAGGAACATACAGTACATCGGCGACGAAAATATTTTAGGCTCAATCAATACGAAAGACGATGGACATATCATCGAAAATGTGAGAAATATAGATTTTAAATAAAAAACGGCTCGCTCGGCACTGCTGTCTTCGCTGCATCGCAGCGAAGACAGCAGAAAGGCTTGTTCGAACATCAGACGCCGCCAAATACCGTTTATGATTTTAGATGACTTTGTTGCAACGGTATTGTAAGAAGAGGAATAGCCAAAAATCAGGCCTCTCCCCCGGAATTTGAATATTTGAATTACTTTTGTCGTCAAATTCAACTTATATCTGTGACAAGTGATGGATACGCAAGAAAAAAAGATGACGCGAAAGGCGCTGGTTATTATGGCGGTGATCGCCGGAGTGGCGCTTGTCTGCGGACTGGTTTATTACGTTCGTCAGAAGGAACGGCAGATCGCGGACATGTCCGAACTGTTTACGCTCGAAAAGGAATCGCTGCTGGACGAATATGCCGAACTGTCTCTCCAGTATGAAGGTGAACAGTTCTCAATCGGCAACGATTCGCTGGCGACGCTTCTGACTGCCGAAAAGATGAAGGTGCAGCGCCTGATGGAGGAGTTGCGGACGGTGAAAACCACCAATGCCAGACGTATCAGCGAGCTGAAAAAGGAACTGGAAACGCTGCGCAAAATCATGACCCATTATGTGAATCAGATCGATTCGCTGAACAGTGAAAACCAGCAGCTGAAAAAAGAAAACCGGCAAGTTGTTCAGCGATACAATCAGGCGCGTTCGACCGCGGCGCAACTGACCAGAGAAAAGGAAAAACTGACCGAACGTGTTTCGCTGGCCAGCCGGCTCGAAGCTACGGCGATTCAGGTGCGGCCAGTCAATGCGCGCGGCAGGGACGCCAAAAAAATCAGCAAAATCGCACAGCTGGTCCTTTCTTTCCATGTGGCCAAGAACATCACGGCGCCTGTCGGCGAAAAAGCGTTCTACGTGCGTCTCATGCGCCCGGACGACGACCTCCTGAAAAAGCCCGATTCACGTACCTTCGCCTTTGAAGGCAGGGACATCACGTACTCAATGATGAAAAACATCGAATACGAAGGCGAGGAAGTGGCGGTTACGATGTACTGGGACGTGGAGGAATACCTCTCGCCGGGCACGTACCGTGCAGATATTTTTGCCGACGGCAACCTGATCGGACGCAAAGCGTTTACGCTGGAAAAATAAATAAAAGGGGCTGCGTTCAAACGGTCGCAGTCCCGTTTTTATTTCGGGCGTCTTTCCTTCGCTTCGCCTGACGCTTCACTCTCCGGACAGGCGGAAGCGGGTTTGTTTTCGGGCTTATGCTTCTGATCGGCAAAAGATTGAAAAGAAGCCTGAGCGTGGCAGTACAGCATTTAATCAGATTCGTTGCAGGACATCACGGATTTTCTCGTCGGTGAGGGTACGGGTCGGTACCAGGGGCAGACGCAATCGGTTTTCGATGTATCCCATCAGATGCAGGAGGCTTTTCACGCCGGCCGGATTGCCGTCGACGACGAGCAGTTCAAACAGTTCGATGAAACGGGCATGTATGTTCCGTGCCTTTTCGTAATCGCCCGAAAGCGCCAGGCGTACCATCCGGCTGAACTCTGCCGGCAGCGCGTTTCCAATGACCGAAATGACGCCGATGGCGCCAAGGGAAATCAGCGGAAGGGTGATGCTGTCGTCGCCGGAAATTACCTCAAAATGGCACGGTCTGTTTTTGATGATGCTGTCCGCCTGGACGATATTGCCGGAGGCTTCCTTGACGGCTACTACGTGTTCAAACTCGCGGGCGATGCACAGCGTGGTGTCCGCCGTCATGTTCACGCCCGTCCGTCCCGGTACGTTATACAGTATCAGCGGCCTGGGCGTGGCCTGGGCGATGGCTTTGTAATGCCGGTATATGCCTTCCTGCGAAGGTTTGTTGTAGTAGGGTACTACCGACAGGATTGCGTAAATATCGCGGAAATCATCCTGTTCCAGACTCCTTACAACCTCGCGCGTACAGTTGCCGCCGACGCCCAGCACAATCGGTATGCGCCGGTGAACCTGCGCAACGACCCGGCGAACAATCTCCGCCTTTTCCTCCCGGGCCAGTGTGGGCATCTCGGCAGTCGTACCCAGCACGACCAGATAGTCCGCCCCGTTCTGTATCTGATATTCTACCAGTCTTTGCAGCGCCTCGAAATCCACGCTGTCATCTTCTTTAAACGGCGTTACCAGCGCAACGCCCATTCCTTTTAAAACCATATCTGTCTTTGAAAAATAACTGTATCTTTTAGGTTTCTGTTTCAGGGATTTTTGGAGTGAATCATCTGTAGATAATTCAGTACCTGCCGGAAAAGAAACGGGACGTCGTGCATGCCGTCTTCCAGGACAATGGAGAAATCATACCAGTCCTTGCCCGAAGCATGTTTGGCGCCGACCTTGAAGGCAGCCGGATGTTGCAGCATCAGGTAACGCAACGCCGGAGAAGCTCCGTCGCCGGTCAAATCCAGCAACATGTCTGCCGGCAGATGCCGGAGCTGCTCCATGATGTATTTCTTCGGAAATCCCCAGAGGTCAATGTCCTTTTTCGCCTCCACCAGCAGATAGCCGTAATCCCATATCCGCGTAGGGTCCTGCTCGGAAGTATAGATGCATACATGTACGCTTTTCTTCATCCCTTTCAGGGTATGGATGCAGGCTTCCACCTCTTTCCAGTCGGACACGTCGCACAGGATTAAAATATGCCGTACATCGTCCAGGGCACGGTAGTAGTGCAGCCGCCTTGTCCCGGAGGTTTTCCGCAACGCTTCTGTTTTCCTGTTTATAAAATATTCGGTGAGAATCATTCGATCAGTTTTAGAAATTCTTCTTCATGGATAATCTTGACGCCCAGCTTTGCAGCCTTGGCCTGTTTGGCCGGTCCCATGTTTTTTCCGGCCAGCAGGCAGTCTGTATTTCCGGAGATGGAACCCGCGTTTTTTCCGCCGCACCGTTCGATGATCGACTTGTATTCGTCGCGCGAATGATGTGTAAACGTGCCGCTGATGACAAAGGTCCGCCCTTCCAGCCTGTTTGAACGTGTTGCCAGCACTTCCTCGCGAAGCGTCATCTGCAGGCCGTATGCCTGCAGGCGGCTGACGAGTTCGCGGTTGCGCCTGTCGGCAAAGTAGGCGATGACGCTCCGGGCGATGCGCTCCCCGATTTCGTCCGTTTCAATCAGCGACTCGAAACCGGTCTGCATCAACCGTTCCATCGACGTGCAGGCATACGCCAGCCGCTTGGCCACCGTTTCGCCGACGTAGCGGATACCCAGCCCGTAGAGCAGGCGTTCAAACGGCGCCTGCCTGGAGGCCTCCAGACTTTCCAGCAGGTTTTGCACGCTCTTTTCCGCCCACCGGTCCAGCGATAACAGTTTTTCGGCCGTCAGGGTATACAGGTCGGCAACGTTGCGCACGTAACCGGCATTGTACAGATCCTCGACCGTTTCCGGCCCCATATTGATATTCATTGCCTTGCGGGTAACGAAATGTTCGATTTTCCCCTTGATTTGCGGCGGACAGTCCCATTCGTTCGGACAGTAACGGGCGGACTCTCCCTCCGGATTCACCAGGGTTGTGCCGCACTCCGGGCACCGGCGCGGGAAGAGTACCTTTTCCTCCTTCAGGCCGGCACGGGCTTCCGTATCTACGCCCGTAATTTTGGGAATGATTTCGCCGCCTTTCTCCACAAATACCCGGTCGCCGAGGTGCAGGTCCAGTCCGGCAATGATGTCCGCATTGTGCAGCGAGGCGCGTTTGACGGTCGTTCCGGCCAGTTGCACCGGTTCCAGATGGGCCACCGGCGTCACCACGCCCGTCCGTCCGACCTGATACGAAACGGCGTTCAGCCGCGTGGCCGCCTGTTCTGCCTGAAACTTGTAGGCAATCGCCCAGCGCGGGCTTTTCGCCGTCATGCCCAGGTAACGCTGCTGGCGCAGAGAATTGACCTTCAGGACGATTCCGTCCGTTGCCACGGGCAGGTTTTTACGTTCCCCGTCCCAGTAGGCAATGTAGTCGAAAACCTCCTGCAGGGTCGCGCACTTCCGCGTAGCGTCGGAGACCTTCAGTCCCCAGCTGCGGGCAGCCTGAAGATTGTCGTAATGCGTATCTGCGGGCAGCCATTCGCCCGGCATATAATACAGGTAAATATCCAGCCGCCGGGCGGCCGCGATTTTCGGATTGAGTTGCTTCAGCGTACCGGAAGCAGCATTGCGGGGATTGGCAAACAGGGGTTCTTCCTGCGCTTCGCGTTCCCGGTTCAGCCGTTCAAACTCCAGCCACGGCAAGACGATTTCTCCGCGTATCTCGAACTGCTCCGGATAGCCTTTGCCCGGAAGCCGAAGCGGGACGGAGCGGATGGTCTTCACGTTGGCCGTCACGTCGTCGCCGCGCGTTCCGTCGCCGCGCGTGACGGCCTGCGTCAGCCGGCCCTGTTCGTATATCAGCGAAATGGAAGTCCCGTCGTATTTCAGTTCGGCAACCAGTTCGAAAGGTTCGTTCAGCATTCGCGCTGTCCGTTCATAGAAGTCGGTCACTTCGATTTCCGAATAGGTATTGCTCAGCGAAAGCATCGGGTAGCGGTGAACAACCTGTTCAAATTCTTTCGATAAATCGCTTCCCACCCGCTGTGTCGGCGAACAGGGATCGGCATATTCAGGATACTGTGCCTCCAGTGCCTGCAATTCCTTCATTTTTTCGTCAAACAAAACGTCGGATATTGTCGGTGCGGAAAGCACATAGTAGCTGTGATTGTGCTGTTCCAGTTCCTTGCGAAGCGATTTTATCTTTGATTCAATCTCTGTCATACACTCAATTCATCTGTAGGAGATGCAAATATAAGACTTTGTTGTTAACAACACGCCTTCATGCCGGAAATTGTTTTTATCAAAGATTCATAACACGCAAAGATTCAAAGCAAAAAGAACGGCGTTCTTCACAGAACGCCACCGCATACACCGGAGGCGGATGCCCTGTGACCGCCCGATTGAAAACACGCGGAATCGGACCATTTTCGGCTTTTCGCAAAATAAAACAGATCGCCGGACGTTTATACGGAAACGGGTCGCCGGACAGACGGCCTGCTTATTGAATATAATCATAGAATTTATTAACGAAACAGTTTAGACGAATGAAAACAGTTTATGTAATGTTGGCGGGATTATGCCTGCTGTGTATGTCGGCAGTTGGTGCCGAAGCTGCAAACGATATCAGGAGCAAGGTGAAGGGCAAATGGGAAATTACCATTCCCGACGCTCCTTCGGGATATCAGAACTATGACCTTGATGTAAAAGAAAAGGACGGGACAGTCGTTATTGACGTCAAGGGAGGAGATATCAATATCAAGGAACAGAAATTCACCGAAAAGGACGGCAAACTGTCAGCCAATCTCTACGTGGGTGAATACGTGAAAGTAACCATCTGGGAAGAAAAAGGCGTGATCAAGGGTGCAGCCGACACGTCCATGGGTAAATTGCCGTGTAATTTCAAGAAGCCGGCGAAGCATAAGGAAAAGTAGAAAAGCCGCGGCTCAAGGTGCACCGAGAGACTGTGTTCCTTTCAGGATGTTCCATCCTGAAAAAAGAAGATCAATCACGGTCTTTCCCCTCCAAAGAAAGACTTCATTCGAAGTTTTGTACTGAAATTATCCTTTGTAGTGGGCGTGCGAAAGCAATTGCCCACTACTTTTTTTATCATACATTCGAAACGGTTTTCGGAAACAGGGTGAACTTCAAGCGGTCGCGATACCCGATTCCTGCCGGAGGCCGTTTTACATTTCATTTCCGCAAACGGGTGATCCATTTTCGCGAATGGATTTTTTATTTTCGAAAATGAAGTTTCCTTCCTCGAAGAAGAGTTTCCCATTTTCAAAAATGAGTCCTCCATTTTCGCAAATGAGTCTTCCATTTTCGAAAATGGATTTTTTATTTTTGAAAATGAAGTTTCCTTCCTCGAAGAAGAGCTTCCCATTTTCAAAAATGAGTCCTCCATTTTCGCGAATGAGTTTTCCATTTTTGAAAATGAGTCTTCCATTTTCGAAAATGGAAAATGGCCGTTACCGCCTTCGGCACCTGCCCCATGTCATCGGGTGAAGGATTATTCGTCCCAATAACAGACGTTTGGTTGCACGCTGTATGCCGGATCCGACAAAGGGATTGATCCTTCGTACTGCATCATCAGATTCGTTCCAGTACGGTTTCAATCAGGCAGGGCAGGTTATCGCGGTAGTCCGTGTCCATTTGATGGTCTGTCCGTCCGGCAATGATGCAGCAAACGGTCATGGCGCGGTGTCCCATCATGGCGGCCAGCCCGGCCAGGGCAGCGCTTTCCATTTCACAGTTGGTGATTTTCCGGCCCTGATAGTCAAATGCAGCGATTCCGGCATTGAGCGCAGGGTCGGCCAGAGAAAGGCGCAGCTCGCGTCCCTGGGGGCCATAGAAACCGTTGGCGGCCACCGTGACGCCGCAAAGCATTTGGCCGTGCGTAATTTGCGCAATCAGGGAAGCGTCGGCCGAGACTACGTAAGGGCGCACACCCGCGATTCGCCACTCCAGCTGCCGCAGCAGTTCTGCTTCAAACGGCCTATCGCGCACCCGCTCGCTGTCGGCGTAGAAATAGAGTACGCCGTCCAGTCCGATCGATTGTGCTGCAACCACATACATACCCGTCTTCACATACGGCTGCAATCCGCCGGAGGTTCCGATACGCACCAGCGTCAGGGGCCGGAAGACGGGTTTGAGCCTGCGGGTCGCAAAGTCGATGTTCGCCAGCGCGTCCAGTTCGTTCAGCACAATGTCGATATTGTCGCCGCCGATGCCGTGCGATACCACGGAAATACGCTTTCCGCCGTAACGCCCCGTGATGGAATGAAATTCGCGGCTGGAAACCTCGCATTCCTTCTCGTCGAAGTATTCTCCGATGAGTGACACCCGTTCCGGGTCGCCGACCAGTATCACGCGTTCGGCTAACTGTTCCGGCTTGAGGTGCAGATGGAAAATACTCCCGTCCGGATGAATGATCAGTTCGGTAGGCAGAAAAGACATAAAACGGCAAGTTCTATTATGTGCGGGATGATTTTGTGCATGGAACCGGATGTTCAGGGGTTCAACGTTTTCAGGTAACAGCTGTTGTGTCAGTATACATACGTTCGCGCGCCAAACATAAGGAGAAAGCATGTGAAAATGAATCGCTGTGCGGATTCATTTTCACATTTTTCCGTTAATCCTTAATCGGTTTGCTTGGGCCGGAGGAAGGCTTGGCGATGGCGTCGCGCATGGAGGTATCGGCTTCGATATTCTTCATCCGGTAGTAATCCATGATACCGAGATTGCCGGAGCGAAAAGCTTCGGCCATGGCTTTGGGCACTTCGGCTTCGGCTTCGATCACCTTGGCGCGGGCTTCCTGCGCCTTGGCCTTCATTTCCTGTTCGGTTGCAACGGCCATGGCACGGCGCTCCTCGGCCTTGGCCTGTGCGATGTTCTTGTCGGCCTGTGCCTGGTCCATCTGCAAAACGGCGCCAATGTTCTTGCCGATGTCAATGTCGGCAATGTCGATGGAGAGAATCTCAAAGGCCGTACCGGCATCCAGCCCCTTGCGAAGCACCAGTTTGGAGATGGAGTCCGGATTTTCCAGCACACTTTTATGGCTTTCGGACGAGCCGATGGAGGAAACGATGCCTTCGCCGACGCGCGCCAGAATGGTTTCTTCGCCGGCGCCGCCGACCAACTGCTTGATGTTGGCACGCACCGTGACGCGCGCCTTGGCGATCAGCTGGATGCCGTCTTTCGCTACCGCCGTTACGGGCGGCGTATCAATGACCTTCGGGTTGACGGACATCTGCACCGCCTGGAAGACGTCGCGGCCGGCCAGATCAATCGCCGTTGCCATCTGGAACGTCAGGTCAATGTTGGCTTTCGAGGCGGAAACCAGGGCGTGCACAACGCGCTCGACATGTCCTCCGGCCAGGTAGTGCGCTTCGAGTTCGTCGCGCGTGAGCGATTTCAATCCGGCCTTGTGCGCTTCGATCATTGCGCGGGCAATCACGCCGGGCGGCACTTTACGGATACGCATCAGAAACAGTTGAATCAACGAAATACTGACTCCGGAGACTTTCGCCGAAATCCACAACAGAAAGGGTAGATAATACCAGAAGATAAAAAACAGAACGATTACTGCCATCAGCAGCAAATAAAAGACGAAATTTGTTTCCATATTGATTTATAATGTTTGGGGGTTAATAGACGGTGTCGGAACTTCTCCGGCAATCTGTACCGTGACGTTGTATCCGTCGATCCGGACAATCGTGACAGGCGTTTGTTCGTCAATCAGGCTTTCCAGCGCTTTCGCCTCGACAACGGTCTGACCGAAACGGGCTTTGCCGATTGGAGCAAGGCGCGAGAGGGTAACGCCCCGGTCGCCGACTTGAAGGCCGATGTCGCGGGTAGAAGTCAGCGTGGCGTCGATGTTTGTCTTGAGGGCTACCCGCTGAAATGATTTGGTGCGAAGCAGCCAGCAGAACAGTCCTCCGAAAACAGCCGCGGAACTCGCCAGCGTGACATGTCCGGTTGTCGGAGCAACCGAATAGGCATATACGATGCCGGCAACGGCAAAAAGTCCTCCGCCCACGCCTGCCAGCGTAATGCCCGGCAGCAGGAATATCTCCAGCAGCAGCAGGAAAACGGCGATACTCATGCAGAGGACAATGATGAGAATATGCAGTGTCATATCAGTTGTTTTTTAATTGTGCACATTCGGTATTGCGTGCTCGCTTTTCCCATTCGGATGCCTGCCGGATCAGCGATTCCCATTCTTTTTCCGCCTGCCGGATGGAGGTGCTCAGCCGGTCGCGGACAGAGGTATTACCTTCCGCATACAACCCGCGCGCTTCTTCCAGCTTGCCAGCAACGGAAGCAGCCTGTTTCTTCAGGCCTGCCGCCTTTTCGTAAAAGGATTTTGCTTCGCCGCTCCGGAAATCGTTCCATGTATAGTAAGTAATACGGTCATTGATGACCAGTTCAAAGTCCTTTTTCCCGGCCTTTTCCGTGGACGCCGGAGGCGTTCGTGCGCTTTGAATCTGCGCGGCATAATCCCGATCGCCGGCCCATGTCTCTCTGATGGCGGAGAGCATCGCCCGCTGTCGCAGTCTTTCGTCATCCTCACTGCCTTCGATCCGTTTGCGCGATTCGTCGGGGATGAACAGGTAGAGACAGACTTTTCCTTCCGGCTGATTGCGGTCGGAAGCAAACCAGCCTGTTCCCCTGACTTCGTCAATGACCATCAGGTAATCGTTGGCCGGAGAATTAAAGGGCATACCCAACTGTTCGGGCGCCAGATAGGATGCATTATGGATGTTGTAGCGTGTTACGAACAGGTCGTATCCGCCGATAGAGCCGTTGCCCGTCGAGGCGAAGTAGAGCGTCAGGCCGTCGCCCAGGACAAACGGGTAATTGTTTTCCGCCGTATCTGAGGGAAAGACTGGTTTCTCGTCCGCCCAGGCGTCCATCAGCCGGGAATGGGTGTAAAGCGCATAACGGCCGTTTTCCGATGGGCGGGCGTAATAGGCCTGGTCGCCTTTGGGATTGATGTATACCGTCGTGGCAAGGGTTTCGGAGGATTCGAAATGAGCGCCGTATGTTTCCAGCCTTCCGCAATCTTCGTTTAGAAAGTAGACGGAAAGAAGTTGCTCCCTGTCAACAACGAGGCTGTCAATCACCTGTACGTCTTCCGTTTTTTCTTTCATGCGCTGTAGCTTTTCCACCAGCGCCAGTCGCTGTTCAAAGGCTTCGGTGTTTTCCTTTTTCTTTTGCATCTGTTCGATGTAGCTTTCCCACATTTCCGCAGCTTCCTCAAAACGGTACTGCACCGTATAGATGTTCGCCAGATAGCGGGAGGCTTCCGCCACCTTGCGACTCCGGGCAATCAGCAGGTATTTTTCCGCTGTTTCCCAGTCGTCCGTTTCATAACAGCACACGCCATACCATAGATTGTACGACGAATTGTTGGGCGACTGGCTGACCAGCCTTTCAAAAGCCGGTTTGGCTTCTTCATAGCTTCCGTCGTTATACAGTTTTTTCGCCTGGTCGAGGCTTTGTGCACCCGCTCCGAAAGCGAAGCAGGCAAACAGCATCATCCCTGTTATTATTTTTTTTGACGATGATCTCATTGAGATATAATTCATACATAAATAATTCGCGCCAAAGGTAGAAAAAAAAAGAAAGTTAGCCGGTTATACGGGGATTTTTTTTCGGAAGACGGAGCAATTGTACCGTATGGAGAATGATTCCGGAAAGAAAGCGTTACTTTTGCCCATGTAAACCAAATTAACAGACGAACGATGGCAAAACAACGAATTGCAGAGGTGCTGAAAACAGGCAGAGTGCTGGTCTCCGACGGGGCATGGGGCACGTTTCTGTACCGGAAAGGATTGAAAGCGGGAGAATGTCCGGACGAATGGTCGCTGACGCATCCCGATGAAGTGGAAGATATTGCCCGAAGCTATATCCGTGCAGGATCGGATATGGTAGAGACCAACAGTTTCGGAGCAAATTACTACAAACTGACGCATTTCGGTTTGCAGGATCAGGTTGCCGCCATCAATGAGGCGGCGGCACAAGTTTCGCGACGGGCGGCAGGCGAAGACAGATACGTCATTGCCTCCATCGGGCCGACAGGGAAACTGTTGCTGATGGGCGACGTCACCGAGGACGATTTCTACCGTTGCTTTCGGGAGCAGGCCGTGGCGCTGGAAAAAGGCGGCGCCGACGCCGTCTGTATCGAAACCATGAGCGATGCGGCGGAAGCGGTAGCGGCTATTCGTGCCGCCAGGGAGAATACCCGGCTGGAAGTTATTTCCACTTTTACTTTTGAAAAGACGCCTCAGGGAGAGTTTCGTACCATGATGGGGCTTGCACCGGTCGAGGCCGTCCGGCAGGCAATCGACGCGGGCGCCGATATTGTCGGGGCGAACTGCGGTAACGGCATGGAACGCATGATCGAAATCGTCAGGGAAATACGTGCTGCCTGTCCGGATGTGTATATTCTGGTACATGCCAATGCCGGACTTCCGACACGCATGGATGGCGAAGACGTCTTTCCCGAAACGCCGGAAATGATGGCGACATTGACGCCCGGCCTGCTGGCTGCCGGCGCGAACATCATCGGCGGATGTTGCGGCACCACCCCGGAACACATCGCAGCGATTAAAAAGGCGGTTGACAACCATACCGCTTGAACGCTGAACAGACATAACAAAACCTCAAGTAAGTAACAGCGCGGTCTCCATGTATATTGTGCGGTATGATTTTGCGGTTTTTCATGCTTTATCCGCTGAAAAGTCTGTAGGGGAAGGTCAGCAGTCGGAAATTACTTCTTTCCCGACTGCTGACTTTCATGCTGTTTTCCCCTGACTTTTCAGAGCAGACTCCATGCGACGGTTAAACCGGCTATCACGATGGAAACCATGCTCATCAGTTTAATCAGGATATTCAGGCTGGGGCCGGAGGTATCCTTGAAAGGATCGCCCACGGTGTCGCCCACGACGGTGGCCTTGTGAACGTCCGACCCTTTGCCTCCGAAGTTGCCTTCTTCCACATACTTCTTCGCGTTGTCCCAGGCGCCGCCGGCATTGGCCATGAATACAGCCAGTACAAAACCGGAACCCAGTCCGCCGACCAGCAATCCCATCACACCCGATACGCCGAAAATAAGACCGGTCACTACCGGAGCCAAAATTGCCAGAATCGACGGCAATAACATTTCACGCTGTGCCCCCCTGGTCGAGATGGCTACGCAACGGGCATAGTCGGGCGTTGCCTCGCCTGTCAGGATGCCCTTGATTTCGCGGAACTGCCGGCGTACTTCATTGACCATGCTTTGTGCCGCACGTCCGACGGCATTCATCGTCAGGCCGCAGAACAGAAACGACATCATCGAACCGATAAAAATGCCGACCAGCACTTTGGGATTCATCAGGTTAATCTGATAGTAGTTCATGAAGTCAAGGATGCTTGCCCCGGCAACTTCTACCGTATCGCCATTGGCAAATTCCAGTACGTTTTGTCCGATATGCTGCATCCCGATCTTTATTTCCTCAATGTAGGAAGCCAGCAGCGCCAGCGCCGTCAAGGCAGCCGAACCGATGGCAAATCCCTTGCCGGTAGCCGCCGTCGTATTGCCCAGTGCATCCAGTGCGTCGGTACGTTTGCGCACTTCGGGTTCGAGGCCGCTCATCTCGGCGTTACCGCCGGCGTTGTCGGCAATCGGACCGTAGGCGTCGGTTGCCAGTGTAATCCCCAGCGTCGAGAGCATCCCCACGGCAGCAATCCCGATGCCGTACAGTCCGCGGCTCAGGTTTTCGGCTATCAGCATGTTTGCCACATCAAAACCGATGGCGCAAAGATAGGCCAGGATAATGGCCACGCCGATGGTAATTACGGGAATGGCTGTCGACAGCATCCCCAGTCCGATCCCGGAGATAATCACGGTTGCCGGGCCGGTCTGTCCGCTTTCGGAGACACGTTGCGTAGGTTTGTAGGAATGGGAAGTATAATACTCCGTAGCCTGCCCGATAATCACACCGGCTACCAGACCGCTGATCACGGAAAGCGACAGTCCCCACCAGTTGGGGATATCCAGTGCATACAGAATACCGAACGCGGCAAAAGCGATCAGTATGGAACTGATGTTTGTCCCTCTGCCCAGCGCGCCGAGGAGCTGTTTCATATTCGCACCTTCTTTCGTCCGTACCAGGAAAATACCCAGGATGGAGAGAAGAATACCTACCGCTGCAATCAGCATCGGAGCAAAAACGGCCTTGAGCTGTACCTCCCCCTGCGCAAAGAAGGCCGAGGCGCCCAGCGCAGCCGTAGCCAAGATCGATCCGCAGTAGGACTCGTACAGGTCGGCGCCCATACCGGCGACGTCACCCACGTTGTCACCCACGTTGTCGGCAATCGTAGCCGGATTGCGCGGATCGTCTTCCGGGATACCGGCTTCCACTTTCCCCACGAGGTCAGCGCCCACATCGGCAGCTTTCGTATAGATACCGCCTCCCACGCGTGCAAAAAGCGCCTGTGTAGAGGCGCCCATACCGAAGGTCAGCATGGTCGTGGTGATAATTACCAGTTTCTGCGCATTCGTGGGTTCATCCACGAACCAGTTCAGCACAATAAACCACAGCGAGATGTCGAGCAGCCCAAGGCCCACCACCGTCAAACCCATTACGGCGCCGGCGCGGAATGCCACTTTCAGGCCACTGTCCAGTGAACGGCGAGCGGCATTGGCCGTACGTGCCGAAGCATACGTCGCCGTCTTCATGCCGATAAAACCGGCCAGTCCGGAAAAAAATCCGCCCGTCAGAAAGGCAAACGGCACCCAGCCGTTCTGCACGCCCAATCCGTATGCCAAAACACAAAAAAACACACACAGAACGATAAACACGACAGTCACCACCTTATATTGCTGTCTCAGGTAAGCCATGGCTCCCTGGCGCACGTAGCGGGCGATTTCCTTCATCCTGTCGGTGCCTTCGCTCTCCTTCATCATTTGCCTGAAAAACACCCAGGCAAACAGTAACGCCGCTATCGACGCTACCGGAATAAACCAAAAGATACTTGTAATCATGTCAATAATTCGATATTAAATGTTGCAAAATGACGCAAAAGTACAAAATCCGCCTGCATTTTGCAAGACGTGATTGTTAATTAATAAAAACATGTATACGCGAAGAAACCGAACAAATGATCGATGCCGTATGGGTGCTTCATTCTCTTTACTAAAGCCGTAAAGGAGCGAACAGTTTATCCCTTTTCCCGATATTTTTGCCTTTTCCATTCCGGCTTTGCTCCGTCAGTTAAAACAGACGGCAATAAAAAGGAATTGGGCCAAAGCCCGCGCAGACCGCCGATGCACACGGTTCCGCACGGGCTTTAGCCCAATTCTC
>JAISMO010000038.1 GCA_031276675.1 Tannerella sp. | reverse complement strand
AAAAAGAGACGGTTGAAGGGAAAAAGAAAGGCACCGGCCACCAGCCGGAGCGTCGGCAGGTTCACCGGAAACCCCCTCCGTTTAATTCATTTTATATAAAAAACCGTACGGGCAGCGATAGTGATCGGCCCGTCAAAAGCAGCGAACGGATTGCGCGGACAATGAATATCCATGATAGCAGCGTGCGGCTCGCCCGTCGGAACGGCTGTTTTCAGAGCGAAAATCTCGCTGCTTCGAGCGAGCACATTTTGATGCGGTTGCCCTGTTCGGGTGTAAAGCCATGAAGTGTTCCGTTTCGTTTCTTCGGACAGGTCATTCAAAGGACAAATCAAATTCGTCCTTCAGTTTCGAGAGCAGCGGATTGATCTGACAGAGCAGTTCGTATTTTTCGATATCCGTATAGGCCCGTTTCTTTTCGCCGCTGTCGTCAATCCGGATGTGCATCTGTATTTTGCTGTTGCTTAACTGCTCGCGCAAGGTTTTCAGCAGTTGCAGGCTGTGGCCGATCAGCTCTTCTTCCTGCATCGGATTGTGTACCCGGACCTCAAAATGAGCATTCTCCAGCAGGAGCGGCTTGCAGGAAAGCATCGTATTTTTCAGATGAATTTCCTTTTCAATGGTTTCGGCATAGGCATCCCAGCAACGGATCAGGTCTTCCGTACCAAAGGACTTGCTTTCTTCGACGAGGGGCGGCGCCGGCGGATGTATTTCCTCCGTTTTCCGGTTGATCAGCCTGTTCAGTGAAGTGCTTTTCGGCGCCCGGTTCAACACGGCGGCGTCCGGTGATTTCGACGGTCTTTCGGCTGCGACGCCGGTCAATCGTCCGCTTGCTGTGTCGGGCGCCGTGGCAGCCGGATTCGGAACGGTAGCGGCTGCCGGAGGATCAGGCAGCGACCGAATCAGGTTTTTTTTTTATCGTCCGGCGTAGACTGGCCGGTTTCCGTTAATTGGCAAAGCTGTATCAGGGTGAGTTCAAGCAATAGCCGCCTGTTTCGGCTTTCGCGGTAATTCAGATCACATTCATTGGCCCGTTCAATCGCCCGGAAGAGCAGCCGGTCGGGACATTGCCGCGCCATTTCCCTGTACCGTTCGCGGATGGAGGCTCCCGCTTCGAGCAGCGCCAGCGTGCTTTCGTCCCTGCAAACCAGCAGGTCGCGGAAGTGCGATGCCAGTCCGGAGATGATATACGGCCCTTCAAATCCTTTTTCGAGAATCTCGTTCAGAATCAGCAGACAGGTACGCACTTCGCCTTTCAGCATGGCCTCCGTGATCCGGAAATAATATTCGTAATCAAGCACATTCAGGTTTTCAATCACCGCCTGATAGGTGATGTTGCCTCCGGTAAAGCTGACAAGCTGGTCGAAGACGGACAGGGCGTCGCGCATACCGCCATCGGCCTTTTGGGCGATGATGTTCAAGGCTTCCGGTTCGGCCGTGACGCCTTCGCTCGAAGCAACATACTGCAAGTGTGCAACCGCATCGGCCACGGAAATGCGCGAGAAGTCATATACCTGGCAGCGTGACAGGATGGTGGCCAGGATTTTGTGTTTTTCCGTGGTGGCAAGGATGAACAGGGCATGATGGGGCGGTTCTTCCAGCGTTTTCAGGAAGGCATTGAAAGCGGCCTGGCTCAGCATGTGCACCTCGTCGATGATATATACCTTGTATTTGCCGATTTGCGGCGGAATGCGCACCTGGTCAATCAGGGAGCGGATGTCTTCCACCGAATTGTTGGAAGCGGCATCCAGTTCATGGATGTTCAGCGAGCGCTGTTCAATGAACGACAGGCAGGATTCGCACGTATTGCATGCTTCCCCGTCGGGGGTCAGGTTCATACAGTTGATTGTCTTTGCGAAAATGCGCGCGCACGAGGTTTTGCCCACGCCGCGGGGTCCACAAAACAGATAGGCATGTGCCAGCTTGTTGCTTTGAATGGCGTTTTTCAACGTCGTAGTCAACGATGTTTGTCCCACGATGCTGCCGAAGGTCGCCGGGCGGTATTTTCTTGCGGAAACGATGTAATTATCCATTTTTATTCAATCGGTCGGCAAAGGTATAAATTATTTTTTATACTTTTGTATCCATTCAATAACAGACATGTTTCACTTAAACGATCATTATCAGAAGTACCGTTCCGGGTGGATGAAGTACAAATATGGCCTTGTGACGGTTTTTTTTCTTGTAATCACATTTGTGGTGGGAGACAGCAATCTGGTCAGGCGTTATTCGTATGACGAAAAAATCCGCGATCTGGAAAATGAAATCAACCATTACCGGAAAGAAATAGCGGCCGGCCGGAAAAAGATAAACGATCTTCGCTTCAACAGGGAATGGCTGGAACGGTATGCCCGCGAAGAATATTTCATGAAAAAGGAGAACGAAGACGTTTTTATTATTGTAGAAAAATGAACCGGCAGACAAGAAATATCGTATTCGCCGTTTCGGGAATACTTGTGTTGACGGGCGCCGTGCTGTATCCCGGCAAGTGGATGGCTGTGCCCTACCTGTTTGCAGCGGGCGCCGCCGGCGTGACAGTTTGCTACCTGACCGTTCCCTCTCCGCCGTCCGACTTCCGCACCCGCCGGCTGAACCGGTGGAATTCCCTCGCCGGCCTGGCCCTGATTGCCGCATCCGTCTTCATGTTCAGACAGCGCATGGAATGGGTTGCCTTTCTACTCATATCGGCATTGATACAGATTTATACCTCGTTCGTCTCCTCCGACAAACCCTGACTTTTTTAAAAGGGCATGTTCTCTGCACCGGCAGCGATAAAGTCCTCCTGAGCAGGTATGGTTTGCCGGTCGGCAGGGTCGGCGTCGCTGCGGTTGATGCTGGAGGTAAATTCGCGGCTGAGTTCTTCGTCCAGATTCGTGAACTTGGCATAGTCGCTCTTGAAACGCAGGCGAATATCGCCCGTAGCGCCGTTGCGATGCTTGGCCACAATAATTTCCGCCAGTCCGAGTAAAGAATTGCCTTTCTCGTCTTCGATGATTTTGTAGTATTCCGGACGGTGAATGAAACAGACCATGTCCGCATCCTGTTCGATGGCGCCCGACTCGCGCAAGTCGGCCAGCTGGGGACGTTTGCCTTCGATTCCCTGTCGGTTTTCCACGCCACGGTTCAACTGCGACAGGGCAATGATGGGAATATTCAATTCCTTGGCCAGTCCCTTGAGTGATCGTGAAATGGTGCTGACTTCCTGTTCGCGGCTGCCGAACTTCATCTTCTGCTGCTTATTTTCGGTGGCATTCATCAGTTGCAGGTAGTCAATGAAGATACATTTTACGGCATGTTCGCGAACCAGCCGCCGCGCTTTGGTTCGCAGTTCGAAGATCGAAAGGCTGGGCGTGTCGTCCACATAAATGTTGGCATCATATAACTCCTTGATTTTGTAGTCTAACTGTTCCCATTCGAAAGGAGCCAGCTGACCGCTTTTGATTTTATCGCCTGAGATTTCGCATACGTTCACAATCAGACGGTTCACCAATTGCACATTGCTCATTTCGAGCGAAAAGAGCGCTACCGGGATATCAAAATTCACTGCCATGTTTTTTGCCATGGACAGGACAAAGGCAGTTTTACCCATAGCCGGACGGGCGGCAATAATCACCAGATCGGAATTTTGCCAGCCGGATGTAATCTTGTCCAGAGCCGTAAAGCCGCTGCGCAGGCCGCTGAGTCCTTCTTTCCGGCTGGCAGCCTTTTGCAGCAGTTCCATGGATTCCTTGATGATGGGATTGATCTGTATCGCTTCATTTTTGATATTTCGTTGAGCGATTTTGAACAATTCCGCCTCGGCTTCCTGCATCAGTTCCTCGATATCCATTGTTGCGTCATAGGCTTTGCCCTGAATCGTACCGGTATACCGGATCAACTCCCGCGCCAGAAATTTCTGGGCGATGATGCCGGCATGATATTCAAGGTGGGTCGTACTGGCCACCTTTTCCGTCAATTGAGAGATGTAAAACGGCCCGCCGATGGTATCCAGATGCCCGTTACGACGGAGCTGCTCCGTCACGGTGAGCATGTCGATCGGTCGCTGGTGCATGGCCAGGTCTACAATGGCCTCATAAATCAGTTCATGAGCCTTCTCATAAAAACTTTCGGATTTCAGTATTTCGCTGACCTGAAAATACGCATCTTTCTCAAGCATCAATGCTCCCAGCACCGCTTCTTCAATTTCCCGTTCCTGCGGCGGAATCCGACTGGCATCCGAAACCTGCATGGTTGCAGGTTTTTTCCGGATTGTTCCTCTGTTTTGTTCTTCTGTCACGATCTGTTTTTATTTTTTCCGCCAAAAGTAGTTATTTCCCCCAAAAAGCAGTATTGCATTTCTTGTGTTTTTATCACAATGTTATGAACAGAGGATGTTTATTCCGGACGGAGCATTTTCTTTCCCGCTGATTGATATTTCATTTAAAAGGTCGTTTTTTCATTCCCGTCAAACGTTTGATTGAGATCGGAACACCGGCAGGCGTCATTAGCTAAAAGCGGCACTTTGAAATATATTCCGTGCTCACCGTCATCCCGTACAAATAAAAGACAGTGAGGAAAAAAAAACCGGATAGTTCGAACGGGCAGGATGAAGACTCCGCCCGCAAAATCCCGTACAACGTGCGTTCGATACGAACAACCGGACACTTGCCGAAAGAGTTGAGGGAGGTGCAGACGGACTTCACGCTGACGGTACGACTGTCCGAAATACAACATTTCGCAGGATAATCGGATATTATATATAATGTAGGAGGATCGACTCTCCAGGCTTGGAAGGTTTAACCCTCCTGACGCAAGAGGCTCTCGGATTCACACAAATACACTGATAATCATCTTCTTCCCAATGCTGTGAAAAGACAGGCGGCAATACGGGTTGCAGGTGATCCGAAACAATTGGGGAGCAGGAAACAAAGATATTCCGAATCAACAGTGAGGTCGGATATGTAAAAGTGGGCTGAAATCATGGGGGATAAACGAGTTTTTTAGGTAATGCTATAAAAAAGAAAAGGTTGTCTCACGACAACCACAATCTTCATTGTTAACCTTAAATCTAATACCATGAAAAACACATTGCAAAGATAAGGGCTTTTATGTTATGCAGCATAATAATCCGGCAAAAAAATGCAGGTGTTTATGTTTATTTAACCATCCGGCCACTTCCCCACATTAATTTTTCGTGCAAAGTCTGATAAAAAGTATGGTTTAATCTTTTGATTACCAGTGTAAAAAAATCGGCCTTACTTACAGTAAGTCGAATGCCCGTTGAAAAGACTTCCGAACGTCCATCCAGCGAAACCAGAAAGGATTTTGTTCGGCTTTCCACCTCCAGGGTGAGCTGATAGGATCCGGGTATCACCAGCGGACGTACATTTAAACTGTGTGGCGCAACCGGACTCAGTACCATATTATCGCACGGCGGCAAAATAATCGGGCCGTTCACACTCATGGAATAGGCGGTAGAACCTGTTGGTGTAGCGATCAGCAGACCGTCGGCCCAATAGGACGTAAGGTATTCGTCATTCAAAAAAGTATGAATCGTGATCATGGACGAGGTATCGCGTTTGAGAATCGCCACTTCGTTGAGTGCAAAGTTATAGCCTTGAAAGGCCCGTTCCTCCGTGTGCAATTTCAGCAACATGCGCTCTTCAACCCGATAGCGGTGATGAAACAGTTCCTCCAGTGTTTCTTCGAGCTGGTCGGCGCTCACATCTGCCAGGAATCCCAGACGGCCCGTGTTGATACCCAGTATCGGGATATGCTGCCGGTTGATTTGTACCGCTGTTTTTAAAAAAGTGCCGTCTCCTCCCACACTCAGGGCGATATCCAGATCAAAAACACGGTCAAGGATACCCGCTACCGCAGGTTGGTAGCCCAGGGTGTCGGTCAGGAAAACATAAAAATCGCGCTTGATATGGATGGCTACTCCCAACCGTTCCAGTTTCCCGAACAGTCGCTGAATCAAGGGCAGTTTGTCCTTTTGATAATCACTGCCGAAAATGCCTACATTCATTCGTTTTTCCATCTTTTTTCCCTCGAAAAAAAAAACTCCATTCTGTCTTTTTAACACACAAATCAGCGCCTTATAGAATCTTTTACGAACATTTCATGAATAGATTGCGTAAATCGTTCTACTTTTGCAATCGTAATTTCGTACAAATGTACGGAAAGAGAAAAAGAAAATGAAACGAAATAATAAAAACTCATGAAAATTGTATCAGTATTATTGCAAGTGCCGAATCCTGCCACTGAAGCTCCGCTTGATCTGAGCGGATCAGCTGTTCCTGCGGTAGCCCAAATGGATGTTATGGATCTCGCCATCAAGGGCGGACCGATTATGTTTGTTCTTTTGGCCCTCTCCCTGCTGGCCCTGTTCATCTTTATTCAGCGGTGGCTGGTGATTCGGCAGGCGGGTCAGAGCGACGACGCCTTCATGAGCCGCATCAGAGACTATATTCATGACGGCAAAGTGGAATCGGCGCTTAATCTCTGTCATTCGACCGAATCGCCTACCGCACGCATGATCGGGAAAGGTATCAGTCGCCTTGGACGTCCGGTAAACGATATTCTGGCCACCGTCGAAAATGCGGGCAATCTGGAAGTGGCCAAACTGGAAAAAGGCTTCCCGATCATTGCTACCACGGCAGCCGGCGCTCCAATGATCGGATTCCTGGGAACGGTAACGGGGATGGTTCGCGCCTTCTTTGACATGGCCAACGCAGGCACCAACGTCGATGTGCAGCTGCTTTCAAGCGGAATTTATGAAGCGCTGGTTACCACGGTTGGCGGGCTGATCGTCGGGATTGTCGCCCTGTTTGCGTATAACTATCTGGTGTCGAAGGTCGACAGCGTGGTTAACCAACTGGAAACACGCACGATGGACTTTATGGACTTGTTGAACGAACCGGGTAATTAAAGCAGAATCATGGCGCTGAAACGTAAGACAAAAATAAATGAATCCTTCAGTATGGCCTCCATGACGGACGTCATTTTCCTGTTGCTGATCTTTTTTATGGTGACCTCCACGGTCGTCGTGCCGAGTGCCATCAAGCTGACCCTGCCCCAGGCACAAAAACAGACGGCAGCCAAACCGATTTCGAGAGTAACCATCGATGCCGACGGAAACTATTACGTAGCCTACGGCAATCAGAAAGAAAAACAGGTTTCATTTGAACAAATCACCCCTTTTCTGCAGGAACGCTATGACAGGGAACCGGAAATGTTCGTCGCCCTTTATGCCGACGAATCCGTTCCCTATCGCGAGATCGTGAAAGTGCTGGATATTGCAAACAGAAACAAGTTTAAAATGGTGCTTGCCACGCGCCCCCCGAAGTCAGGACGATGAAATTTGACAAAAACGACAGAACAGCACTTGCAGGAACGGTTCTTTTTCATCTGGCGATTCTTCTGCTCCTGTGCTTCACGGTATTCGAGATGAAGCTGCCGGAAGATGATGAAGGTGTGCTGGTCAATTTCGGAAATCTGAACCTTGCTGCGGGCGTGTTTGAACCCAGAGGCCGGACGGCGCCGGTTGTGACGCCCGTGCCCGAAGTGACGCCGAAAGCGCCCAGGCCGGTTCCCGCCCGCGAGGAGATGATTACGCAGAACGAAGAGGAAACCGTTTCGCTTACCGACAAGAAGGAAGAAGAGCGGAAAAAAAAGGAAGAGTCGCAACGGAAAAAAAGAGAGGAAGAGCGGCTGGCCGAACAGCGGCGCCGGGAAGAACAGCGGCGGCAGCAGAGTCAGGCGATTCAGGATCAGGTGGCCGGAGCGTTTGGCGCCGGACAGGCGGAGGAAGAGCATCAGGGCGATGCCCCGGCGGGAACAGGCAACCAGGGTAATCCGTTTTCCAATTCCGATTCAGGTGCAAGCGCAGGCGGAAACGGTATCGGAACGTTTAACCTGGACGGGCGTTCGATCGGCGCAGGCGGCTTGCCCCGTCCATCGTACACCGGTCAGGAAGAAGGACGTATTGTTATTGATATCACGGTAGATCCGAAAGGTAACGTCGTCAGGGCGGAAATCGGACGGGGCACGAGTATTGTCGACGGCACGATGCGTTCCAGTGCGCTGAATGCCGCCAGACAGGCCAAATTCAACAGCATCGCGGGAACGAACAACCAAAGCGGAACTATTACATATCGTTATCGTTATTCAAATTAATTACACAATGAAGAAAGCGTATTTATTTTTAGCTACCGGCTTCGAGGAAGTCGAAGCCATCGGGACCATAGACGTCCTGCGGCGGGGCGAAGTGTCTCTGACAACCGTATCCATCATCGGTGAACGGGCTGTCACGGGCGCTCACGGGATTCCGGTCATCGCCGACCGGCTGTTTGAAGATGTGGACTTTTCCGATGCCGACGCGCTCATCCTGCCGGGAGGAGGCCCCGGCAGCCAGATGCTCAACAGGCATGAAGGCCTCAAACAGCAACTTGTTCGCCACAGTGAACAGGGCAAAGTGGTAGCTGCCATCTGTGCTGCGCCGCTGGTATTGGGAGGACTGGGTTTGCTGAAAGGCAAAAAAGCCACTTGTTACCCCGGCGTGGAACCGCAGTTGACCGGCGCCATCCTGACCGGCGAACCGGCTGTCAGGGACGGAAACATCATTACAGGCAAAGGTCCGGGAGTGGTTTTCGATTTCGCTCTGGCAGTCCTGACCGCCCTGCAGGGTGAGGAAACCTCCAACAGCGTAACAGAAGACTTGCTGTACATTATATAAGTAAGTCTGCCATTTCCGCGGAAATTTCGTATGCTGTAGAGGAATTTCATGCAGCGGGAAAGAAAATCCCCGCTCGCGCGGTCAAAAACGACCTCGGGAGCGGGGAAACGAACATTCTCCTCAGTTCGAATATCAGCGCTTACATCTTCATCAAAATACGGTTGCTGTTTCTTTGTTCCTAATTCCATCGTTAACTCTTTGGGGAGTCAACTTTTCTATCGAAAAACCGTTTTTATTTTCCAAAATGCGCATCAAAAGCGACAGCCGACGGTTCAAAATCATAGCCCTTGACCAGACGGCAGGATTCGACGGCGCCCTGTTCGCGGTCCATGGCGCTGTCTTCCCATTCGATTGACAGGGGGCCGTGATAACCGATCGCGTTCAGCGCCCGTATGATCTCCTCGAAACGGATACGGCCCCGCCCGATGCTGCGGAAGTTCCAGTAGCGGCGCGGATCGCCGAAGGTCACATGTCCGCCAAATACACCCACGCTTTTGGGCACGTCGCTCCAGTAGACGTCTTTCATGTGCACATGGAAGATACGGTCTGCAAATTCGTAGATGAAACCCACGTAATCCACACCCTGATATCCCAGGTGGCTCGGGTCGAAATTGAATCCGAAAGCCGGATGATGGTCGACGGCTTCCAGCGCGCGACGGGCAGAAAACGTATCAAACGCAATCTCCGAAGGATGGACTTCCAGCGCGTAGCGAATGCCCAGCCGGGCATATTCATCCAGAATGGGCTTGAAGCGGCGGCCGAAATCGGCATACCCCTCTTCGATCATCTGTTCGGGCACAGGCGGGAAGGAATACAGCAGATGCCAGATGGAACTGCCCGTGAAGCCGTTGACGGTATCAATACCCAGTGCTTTGGCGGCATAAGCGGCTTCAATTACGGCTCTGGCGGCGCGCTGACGTACGCCTTCCGGATCGCCGTCGCCCCAGACATACTCCGGCAGGATGCTTTTGTGACGGATGTCAATGTTGTCGCATACGGCCTGCCCCATCAGGTGAGTCGAGATGGCATACAGCTTCAATTCATAGTTTCCCAGCAGGTTCAGAATCCGCCGGTAACAGGCAGGATCCGTTTCGTGCGTGTCCACATGGGCGGGAACGGCCAGTTCCAGTCCATCATAACCAAAGGATTTCGCCTTTTGGCAAACGGTTTCGAGGGGAAGATCTCCCCATTGCATAGTGCATAATGTTACAGAACGTTTCATGATAATTTCTTTTATTTGAAAGTTTAAATACCGATGCAAATGTACATAAAACCTCCGGTATTATACACAGACGAACAAAGTTATACTTCGCGCGCTACGGTTTTGTGCATGGCGCGGTTCGATAAAAG
>JAISMO010000028.1 GCA_031276675.1 Tannerella sp. | reverse complement strand
CGTACCGGGCGTGCCGTGATTGATCGCAATGGGATTGGGATTTCCCGCATTGAAATAAATCATATATCCTGTCGTCGTTGGCTCTACGGACGTAATCCAGCGCGCATTCGCTATATTGTTTTGAATAGCGGTAATTTGTGTCTGCAAGGCGTTCAACATGCTGTCGTGAGCATTGATTTTCTTTGTCAAACGATCTATATCATAATCGTAATCCTTCCCGCATCCGGTGATCACAATCGATAGAATAAAGAAAGACAGTATGCATCCGATGATACCTCTCTCCAAAGTGAATTTAGTCTTAATCATATTCGTCCATATTTAGTTATTAAAAACAGGCAGCTAAGGTATGATTTTTTCACCATATAGATACACTTTCAGCCCTCAACCCGCCCGGTTTTTACTTTTCTTTACGATGGTTCGAATAATAGCAGGTGATTTTTGAGGTTTTTTATAGGGAATGATGTATCTTTGTCGGCAATTATTAAACTATAGAATGATGAAGAAGTACAAATTATTGAGTGTGATATGGCTGTCGGCGCTGTGCACGGGATTCGCGGCCTGTGGCGACAAAGAGGAGAAAGAGGATACCAATTTCGCTCAGGCCATTGCCGGAACCTACCTGGGGAGTTTACGGATCGGAGAGACGGAAAGCAGCGATGCACAGATCGTGATTACACGCGACGACGACCGCCATGCCGTCCTGAAGATGAATGAAACCGTCATGGGATTGCCCGTAGATATCGAATGCAGGACGGACGTGACCGGCGACGGCCAGGCATACCGGATTTCGGGAAATACCACGTTTTACATGCCTGCGGAAGAAGCGCCCGTACCGGTGCCGGTGGACGTAAGCGGTACCTTCGACCGCGCCGGGAAAACCTCCATACAGATCGTCGTGGACGTTCCGGCGTTAGGGAGCATGACGGTGATTTTTGAAGGACAGAAACGATGAACCTGCCGAAACGGTGGCGCATGGCTGCGGGAATGGCGCTGCTGCTCTCCTGCATCCGGGAAGAAGCTCCGAATCCCGAGGCGGACCTTCTTTCGCTCGTCTTCCCGGAAAACAGTCTGCGAACGGAAAAAGTGGAAATATATAACGATTATGTCGTGACCTATCCGAAGGCAAACGTCAATCTGAGGGATTCGGCCATCGTAAGGCTTGAAGTCTCGCCGGGCGCGACCTGGGAACGGATTGCCGGCCCACAGACCGGCGACACGCTGTTTTATCTCGAAGTGACCTCCGAGAGCCGGCAGTATGCCAAACGGTATGCCGTCATGCAGGTAGCAAGTTTTCCGGAAACCTTCGGCTTCGACGCCTGGGTCAGGCCCACTGCCGGTTTCCTGTATGAAAACCCGAAGGAAGGCCCCCTGCAATGGTATTCGAGCAACAACGGCGCGGCAATAGCCTGGAGCCGCGCGGAAAAACCGGCGGAAGAATATCCCGTCCGGAAGACGACGCTCAACGGGAGCGCCGCCATGGAACTCAGGACGGTGGCCGGGCCGGGCAACATCGCCGGAGGAATCGTGTTCATCCCCTGCCTGGCCGGTTCCGCCTACCTGGGCGGCTTCCATGCGCTGACAGGACTGACCAGTCCCCTGCGATCAACCTTCTTCGGCGTCCCCTTCGACAGCGGCAAGCCGACCCTGCTCACCGGATACTACCTCTTCAGCGAAGGAACAGAAGACTATATCCTGCCGGACGGGAGCCGCGACGGGAGCCGACACGACCGGTGCGACATTTACGCGATACTGTTCAGGGCCGGCCCGGGGCAGGAGCAGTTTCTCTATGGCGACAACATTGACCGTTCGCCTCAAACCGTTGCGCGGGCACAAATCAGGGAAGAAGACATTGTGACCGGCCGACCGGTTTTCTTTGAACTGCACTTTGACTATGCCGGCCCGACGCCTTTTTCCTGGGAAGAACTGAAGAATCAGCAGTACAGGCTGACCATCGTGTGCACCTCCAGCAGCAGAGGACAGTTTTATGAAGGCCGTCCGGGTAACACGCTGGTGGTGGACGACCTGCATTTGTATTACGACGTAGCCGAACCATCAAGATGAAAAATGAAATGAAAATGAAATACGCTACCCGGGCGGTCATGATCGGGTTGTGCGTTCTCTCCCTGATCCGCCTGCAGGCGCAGGAAAAACGGCCCGGATGGGACTTCAGGATCAACGGCGGTTTCAATATCGGAGGCACCTCCCCCCTGCCTCTGCCGCCGGAGATACGGACCATCTCCTTTTCGCCGCCCGCGCTCTCTCCCCATGCGGCGCTGGAAGTCATCCGGCGGTGGAATGACCGGTGGGGGCTTTCCCTACAGATCGCCTTCGATTACAAGGGGTTTGAGGTAAACGACCGGGTGAAGAACCTGTATACCGAAATCGAAATGAACAGCGAGAAATATACGGGGAATTTCACGGGGAAAAATACAACGCGGATACACAATTCCTTTCTCACGCTGCCGCTTGCAGCCACCTGCCGCATCGGCAATCGATGGGAAGTTCAGGCCGGGATGTACGCAGGTTATCTGTACAGCGCCGGTTTCAAGGGTACCGCATCGGACGGATACATCCGCCGGAACGGTCCGGTGGGCGAGAAGACGATGGTCGATCGCGCCTCGTTTGACTTTTCGGACCGGCAGCGTTCGTTCGACTACGGTCTGCTGCTCGCCGGAGAGTGGGGCTTCAGCCGGCGATTTGCCGCAAGAGGGCAGGTAGCCTGGGGACTGAATCCGGTATTTCCGTCAGATTTCACGGGTATTCCGTTCAAAATGTACCACATCTATGGAACCCTGGGTCTCAGCTACCACCTGAACACAAGGTGACGGCGCGGGATGAAAGCCGAAACAAACACATGGATTTCCAAAACCGCCCGCCGACGGCCTGCCGGCGGCCTTTCAGTATCAACCGTTCATTCCCTGCCGGTGCATGTCGTCCGCCCGCTTCGGCGCTAAGCGACCGCGCTGCCCTGCGCTGAGCGACCGAACCGCTCGGTGTTGAGCAACTGCCCGGCAATGGCGCCGGAACCAACCCGGTGCGGAAGGGGAAGCAACTCTCTCTCCCCTGTGTCGGGGGAAAGACAAGCAGCCGTCCTGTTTCCTCAGATCACTTTTTTGAATTTCAGGCGCAGGGAGTTCGCCAGTAAAAACAGGTCGGACAGCGCCATGGAACCCGCGGCGACGGCAGGCGTCAGGAACCCGCAGGCGGCAACCGGAATCGCAATCACGTTGTAGAAGAATGCCCAGAAGAGGTTTTCCCGGACGGTGATAAACGTATGTCGGGCCAGTCCCAGCGCCAGCGGGAGGCGTTTGAGGCCGGCATCCGGCAGCAGTATGTCAGCCTGTTGCATGGCAATCCGGGTGGCGCCGCTCAGGGAAATGCCGAGGTGGGAGGCGGCCAGCGCCGGCGCGTCGTTGATGCCGTCGCCCACCATGGCCGTCGGAGCCTGACGCATCAGCGTTTTCAGGATGGCCGGTTTGTCTTCCGGCGTCTGTCCGGCGTAAACGGATTCGATCCCCAGTTTCAGGGCCACCGTCCGGCATTTAGGCTCCCGATCGCCGCTGAGGATCACCGGGCGAATGTGCATTCGCTTCAGCTGCTCAATGACTTCCCGCGCTTCCGGCCGCACCTCTTCCTGCAGGTCTATCCATCCGATTATCTTTTGATTGCGGGAGAGGTACAGGGAATGATCGGACAAGCCGGGATCGCCGTCCGGCGCCTGTGCCGCGCCGATGAAAATCGCGGCGCCATCCGCCGTGAGGCCGGCCATGCCCTTGCCCCGAAGCTCCGTGACGCGGGCCATTTCGACCGCTGCGGCGCTGCTCCAGCTTTTTGTGATGCAGCGGGCTATGGGATGGGAGGAATGTTTTTCCAGTGCGACGGCGAACGATTTCAGTTCCTCCTCCCTGTTTTCGAGCGAAGCAAAAGCCGTGATGGCCGGCTCGCCGGTGGTCAGCGTACCCGTTTTGTCAAACGCTATCTGCCGAATCCGGCTACATGCTTCCAGCGGCCTCATGCCCTTGATGAGAATCCCGTTTTTGGCAGCCCGTCCCAGTCCGACCGTCAGCGCCAGCGGCGTGGCCAGTCCCATGGCGCAGGGGCAGGCAATCAGCGTCACCGAAATGCCGGTCATCAGGGCCTTGACAAACGGCACGTCCATGAGCCAATACCAGACGCCAAAGGTGGCAAAGGCAATCAGCAGAACGGCCGGTACAAAAACGGCGCTGATGCGGTCGGCCAACTGCTGCACGGCCGTTTTTTCATTCTGCGCCCGTTTCACCAGTTCGATGATCTGCGCCAGCGCCGTGTCCCTGCCCACGGCGGTGACCCGCATCTTTACCGTGCCCGAGGCGAGGAGGGTGCCACCGGTCAGCGCATCGCCCACACGCTTGCCGACCGCATCGCTTTCGCCCGTCAGCATGGCCTCGTTCACGGTTGCTTCGCCCCAGACGACACAGCCGTCGGTCGGCACCTGATCGCCGGCGTTGATCAGCACGCGGTCGCCGACCTGCAGTTGACTGTTGTCGACGGTGACCGTCTTCTCCGCCTTCCGGTTGAAAAGAATCTTCCGGGCCGTTGTCTTTTGCAGCCCGACCAGTTCGGCTATGGAGGAGGAGGTCTTTTCCACCGTCTTCTCCTCCATGTAACGGCCTGCCAGCATCAGGGTGATGATGGTGGCCGCGGACTCGAAAAACAGATAGTGATGCGCCTGCCCGGCATACAGGAACAGGCCCGTCAGGCTGTAGGCACAGGCGGTCGTGGCGCCCAGCAGAATCAGCACGTTCATGTCCGGCATCCGGTTGAGTAACGATCGGACGGCCGGTTTTCCGAAGCTGACCAGGCCCGTGAGGTATACGGGGAGGGAAAGCAGGAACTGGAGGCGGGGATCGGCCCAGACCGAATCCGGCCGGAGCATGTGCAGCCAGAGCGGGAGAGTGAAGCAGGCGCAGAAAAGGAAGCGGAAGCAGCGGGTCCGGTAGAAGGCGACCGGCGCCGGCAGCCCGTCCGGCTGCGCGACGGTATACCCCAGCTGCTCAATCTGCCTGAACAGCTGTGAGAGCTTCTTCCCGGTCGGTTCGTCAATCCGGAACATGACGTCGCCCGTCGCTACATTGACCGACACCTCCTCCGCGCCTCCCTTTTCGAGCGTTTTCTTCACATGAGAGGCGCATACCGCACAGCTCATGCCGCAGACTTTGACGGATATTAAACTATTCATTTTCTACTATCAGCAACCATCCTTCCTTGCTTTTGACCGGAACGGCAGCATCCGGACGGAAGGTTTGTTCGGTTTGGAAATGCGCTACCGCCGGTGCGCGAAGCGTTGCTTTCGACGGATCGATACCCAGCCTGTCCCAGTCGAAGGACAGACGAACCGTATGGTCTTCCTCGCCGAAATTGCCGATGGCTATCAGGGTCTTTCCGGGGCGGACGTATGCGGTGGCTTTCACTTCCGGATGACCGGTTGCGACCGGACAGTCCGGCTCCCAGTATCCCATCATCCGCGCTTCTTCGATGCCGAAGGATTGCCACAGTTGCCATACCGGAGCGGGAGACGAGTCTCCGTAGGAATGGCGTGCGGTGGCGCCGTAAACCATGCCGAGATAACGGTTTCCTCCGTCCTGAAGCATTTCGCTCATCATTCCGAAGGGGATACCGGAGAAGGTGACTAACCATTCGTCGGGTCTCATCTTGTTGTAACGGAAACTTTCGCCGAACCAGAGCCTGTCCACACAGGGGAAGAAACCGGTGTACTGATTGGCAGGCCCAATGGAATAGGCAGTGTTGGAGTGCAGGTCGATGAGCGCGTCCGGACGGTAGCGCGCCATGATCTTGCGGATTCGCTTCATGACTTCGCGGTCGAACGAAACGTCGTCCATGTAGATGCCGTCTATTTGATAGTTTTCAAACATCCAGCGCAGTCCCTCCAGATAGTAGTTAATCCAGCGCGAAAAGCCGTTCAGCACCAGCGCGGCGTCGGCCTGCTGTCCGGGCAGTTCGGTGTACCATGCCGGCTTGTAGTCGTCCACCAGATGCTCGCAAAACCAGGGCGCGCCGTACCCGACGCCCGAAATGAAAATCTCATGATTGAGGCTTTTCAGCGCGTGGATTTCTACCGTATAGTTACTCTGTTCCCGGATGGTGTAATACAGTTTCACCTTCCGTCCGGCGTCGTGCTGTTCCCGGATATAGTCCGTCAGGGAATCTCTGACGATGAACGGATAGTTGATGACCGGATTCAAATTCAGGGAGTGGTGTATGTTTGCAATGTTGGCGCCCTCTTCCGCCGCTTTCTCAAAACCTTCGGGGGCGGCATGGTAATACCTTTCCGAAAAATGTTTGGCCGGATTCAGCGGCTTGACGGGCGTTATCAGCAGTGCAAATTCCAGTTCCAGCGGACGCTCCGCAAGCGTGTGGCTGCCGGTCGAGGCGACGAGCACGGCGGGACTGCCGCCGGCTCCGCTCAGGCGAATCCGTCCCTGTCCTCCGTTTGCCCATACGCGGGGCGGCTCCGGCTTGTAGTCGTTGAGGAGAGGGCCGTGGTAGGCGCCGCCTCTAAATTCCACGTGCAATCCTGCCCGGTAACTTCCCATCCAGTAGCTGTCCCACGGACCTTTCCAGTCCCATGTGTACGCTTCCGGACGGTTTCCGCCCGAATAGCCTGTTCCCATAAAGCAGTCCGAAGCGTCCGGCGTATAGACGGCAGTCAGCCGGATGTCCCGCACTTCCGTTTCCCTGTCTGCCGAAAGGCGGATACGGTAGCGGAGATAACCGTCGTATTCCATGAAGGCGTTGCAGTCGAATTGCAGACCGTTCTGCACGGACGAGGCAGTCCATTCCGCCAAACCGTCTGCCGTCTGCCTGATTTTCAGATTGTCGGCACGGAAGGAAACGGTTCCGTTCGCGGTTTGCACGAGCAGTTCCAGCGGTTTTTCGAGAATGTGGAGCCGGTTGACTTCGAGCGATTGCGGCAGTCCGTTGTCGCCGATCACCGCCGTTTTCCCGGTTGCCGTGATACGGTTGCCGTCGAGTTGCATCTTTTCGTACGGCGCAACGGGCAGGCTGTCCATTCCGATGGTCGAGTTGAGCCAGCGGAGGCGCGAGTGCCGCCACAATTCGCCGTCGCCTTTGTCGGCAAGTAATTCTTTTCCTACACGGATTACGATGTCCAGCGTCTGCGGCGCGGCATTTTCCGCCGAGACGGTCACTTTACCCGCATACTTTCCGGCAACGGCGTCTTCGGGGATTTGTATGCCGCACCATAAAGCCTGCACTTTGCCTTCCGGCACATTCACTTCCGGCGCAACGGGTTTGCCGTCCCAGTTGACGCCTTCCTGATTGAAGCAGGTGATGTCGGCTGCGCGAATGGCATGTTTTCCCGAAGCGTGTACGAAGTCGTCGAACGCCAGATGCACCCGTTTCAATTCCTTTTGCGCCGCCCACACGCCGAGTTGCCACGTGTAATATTCGTTGGGCAGGGCGTCGCCTTCGAACGTGCCGGAAGCGCCTTTGGCAGCCCAGCGCGCGGGAACGGCGGTCAAACGGACGGGAAAGGCGCGGTCTTCGGGAAACACAAGGAAGTCGCCGGATGCGTCGGCTTTCAGCGCCTGTATTTCCTTTTCCGTGGCGATCAGTCCCATCGGCGTGAAGAAATCAAATCGCGAACGTGCCTCAAAACGTTTTGCCGTTGCTTCGGGCAAAGCGGCGGGATGTGCGCTCACCGTTTGTGCCCATGTCGGGTCGGCGGCATATTCCGGCGGCAGATAGTCGTTCCACGGTTTGCCGTAGCGGGCGTCGCCATGGCCTTTGCGGAAGCGATAAGGCATATAATATATGTAATAAGTTCCCGGCAGGGTCTGCGGACGGAAGGCAATCACGCCTTTTTCGGATGAAAAGTCAAGGATGGCAACCTCCTTGATTTCTTGGCCGGAGGCGGCGTCGATCACGATGATACGTTTGGTTTCCGGTCGCATGTCCGGTCGCCGCCATGGTAAAACCGCTTTCACGGCTTCGTGTGCCGCTTTTTCTGCGAAAACGACTGCCCGGTGATTGCCGAACCCGTCCACATTCCATGCCGAATCGGCGATAACAAACGGGATGCCGTCGGGGGCAAACGTTTGATATTGACTCTCGCCGTCCATTCGATCCGCGGTGCAGCTCACTGCAAGCAGGAGGACGGTTATTGCTGTTGCAAATAAAACTCTGTTCATGATTTTCGGTTTAAATGTGCGGCGTAAAAGCCGCATGGCTGTAATAGATGCTGTTTTGTTCATTTG
>JAISMO010000184.1 GCA_031276675.1 Tannerella sp. | reverse complement strand
TTGAACCCCGCATATTGCGCACATTACAGGGAATTTCCGAAAACAGATAAAAAAGATTGAATTGAAAAGACAAGATTTATGCCGTACAATCCCCACATTCACCATCGCCGCAGCATCCGCCTGAAAGGATACGATTATTCACAGGCGGGCATGTATTTTGTTACCATATGCGTACAAAACCGCGAATATTTGTTTGGTAAAATTACGGATGGGGAAATGACGTTGAATGATGCGGGAAAAATGATCAAAAAATGGTGCATGGAATTGCCGCACAAATTTCCCGATATTTTATTGGATACATATATTATCATGCCCAACCATTTTCATGTAATTATCGTCAATATCGGGGGCGGCAATGGCGATGACAATGATGGCAATGGCGATAATGGCGGCGATGGCGATGACAATGGCGATAATGGCGGCGATGTAGGGGCGCACCTATGTGTGCGCCCCTGTGAACACGAATCACGGGGCGAATCACGGGGCGGACACGAATCACGGGGTGAATCGCAGGGCGAACACGAATCACGGGGTGAATCACAGGGCGAACACGCAGGTTCGCCCCTACATCGTGTCGTACAATGGTTTAAAACGATGACGACCAATGAATATATCCGCGGGGTCAAAACATCGGGTTGGCAACCATTTGACAAAAAATTATGGCAACGCAATTATTATGAACATATCATCCGCAACGAAAAATCGTATCAGCATATATCCGATTACATCATCAACAATCCTCAAAAATGGAGAGAAGATAAATTTTATATGGAATAAAACACGAAGGGGGTTCTCAGCAAACAAGTGTATCGAAGCAGATACGACAACCGTGAATAATAAGGAGTATGGTATTGGAACAGATGTATTTATTCATTGAAGACACCTTCGCCCGGCGTGTTCCGAAGAGCGCGCCGGGCGGGTAAGAATCAATAACAAACCCTGTTTCGTATGTGAGGGCTACATGCCGGTTGTTCGGCAGAAGCGCCGCATCAAATAATTTTCTCCAGTTGATCGAGATTCTTTGTCAGGACCTCGTCGGACAGTTCGTCGTTAATCAGTTCCTGTGCAAAATACTGGTCGTAGGCAGCCATGTCAATCAATCCGTGACCGGAGAGGTTAAACAGGATGGTTTTCGGTTTGCCTTCCCGTTTGGCCTGTTCAGCTTCGAGGATGGCGGCAGCGATGGCATGTGCCGATTCGGGCGCCGGGATGATTCCTTCGGTACGGGCAAACAGCGTGGCGGCCTCAAATGTATCCAGCTGCTTGATGTCGACGGCTTCCACATAACCGTCGCGCCGCAGCTGGCTCACAATCGAACCGGCGCCATGATAACGCAACCCGCCGGCGTGAATGTGTGCGGGGGCAAACGTATGCCCGAGCGTGAACATCGGAACCAGCGGCGTGTAGCCTGCCTCGTCGCCAAAGTCGTACTGAAAGGCGCCGCGCGTCAGTTTCGGACACGAAGCCGGCTCGGCCGCCACAATGCGTATATCCTTGCCCCCGACAAGCCTGTGGCGAAGGAAGGGGAAACTGATTCCCGAAAAGTTTGATCCGCCGCCGAAACAGCCGATGACCACGTCGGGATATTCACCTGCCATTTCCATCTGTTTTTCAGCCTCCAGTCCGATGACCGTCTGGTGCAGGATGACGTGATTCAGCACGCTGCCCAGCGTATATTTGCAGTTGGGTGTCTGCATCGCCAGTTCGATGGCTTCGGAAATGGCCGTACCCAGACTGCCCTGATAGGTGGGATTGTCGGTCAGGATTTTGCGTCCCGCCTTGGTGCTCATGCTGGGCGAGGCGATCACCTGTGCCCCGAAGGTTTGCATGATGGAACGGCGGTAAGGCTTCTGGTTATAACTGACCTTCACCATGTAGACCGCCAGTTCAAGCCCGAACGCCCTGGCGGCATAGGCCATGGCGGCGCCCCATTGTCCGGCGCCTGTTTCGGTCGTGATGTTCGTGAGGCCTTCCTGCTTGCAGAAGTAAGCCTGTGCAAGCGCCGAGTTCAACTTGTGCGAACCTACCGGACTGACGCTTTCGTTCTTGAAGTAGATATGGGCGGGCGTGTCAAGCGCCTTTTCCAGTCCGTCGGCACGCACGAGCGGCGTCGGCCGCCACACCTTGTACATTTCGCGCACTTCTCCGGGGATTTCAATCCATTCATCCGTCTGATTCATCTCCTGGTGTACCAGTTCTTTGGCAAACAGCGGATAAAAATCTTCCGGCTTCACCGGCTGTTTTGTTCCCGGATGCAGCGGCGGGAACGGTTTGTTCTTCATATCCGCCACAATGTTGTACCATGCTGTCGGAATCTCGTTTTCCTGCAATAAAAATTTCTTTGTACTCATAACCTGATTTCTTTGTTTAAATAATATAAATACTGATGGTTTGTTGCCTTCCTGAAAAGGAATCTCTTATTTTGATTTTGAATGGCAAAGAAACAAATAATTATTCTTTTTTCCAATGATGTGCGCAAAAAAGCAGTATTTTTGTCGCCATAAATTCAAAAATAACGACAAAATGAGGAATAAAAGACATGGGATGCTTCTGTTAGCCTTATGGGGGATACTGTTTCCGGCACACGCACAGCGCGAACATTTCAAGTACGATTTTTACGGCTTCATACGGGGTGAGATGTATGCCAATTCCCGTCAGAATACGGAATCGGTGGACGGTCTGTTTTACCTGCTGCCCAACGACCGGCTTCCCGACGCTCAGGGGAATGACCTGAACGCCGTGCCCGGCAGCAGTTTTTACTCCTTTACCTCGCGCCTGGGGATGAATATCCAAGGCCCGGATATCGGAAAAGCCCGGTCGTCGGCCCGGATCGAAACCGATTTCGGAGGCCACACGGGTATCACGTTCGTGCTGCGTATCCGGCAGGCCTGGACGAAACTGGACTGGGAGAGCGGCTCTTCCGTACTGTTGGGGCAGACCTGGCATCCGTTCTTCGGCGAGGTCGCCCCGCAAGTGCTGAACCTTTCGACCGGCGCACCGTTTCAGCCGTTCAACCGCAGCCCGATGCTTCAATATACATACAGCCGCAGTGGATGGATGTTCAAGGCGGCGGCTCTCTATCAACTGATTTATCTCTCCACCGGGCCTTTCGGAAAGACGGAAAATTACCAGAAAAACGGCCTCTTGCCCGAACTTTGCGCGGGGGTGGACTATGGACGTGACGGCTGGCGGGCCGGTGCGGGCGTGGAGATGCTTTCGCTGAAACCCCGCCTGCAGTCGACGCTGGGCGGGAATACGTATCGCGTAAACGAGCGCCTCACAACGTTTTCATACGAGGCACATGCACAGTACAGGAACCGCCTGCTTTTTCTTGCCGGAAAAACCATGCTGACCTCGAACATGAACCATGCAGCGCTGTTGGGTGGTTATGGCGTCTGCGCCGTCGATCCCTTGACGGGTGAACAGCAGTATGCTCCCTTCCGGCACGCCACCAGTTGGGTAAATCTTGTTTATGGCAATCGCTGGCAGGGAGGGGTGTTCGGCGGCTATACGAAAAACCTCGGTACCGGCAAACCGTTGACGAGTGAAGATGCGATCTACGGACTGGGCATGAATCTGGACCAGTTGCTGGCCGTCAGCGCACAGGGAAGCTACAATCTGCCTCACTGGAAAGTCGGTATCGAATATCAGGCCGCTACCGGCTGGTACGGAGCTTTCGACCTGACTGACGGGAGAATCTGGAATACCCATGCGGTTACCAACCATCGCATTGTGGCGCTTTTCATGTATTTCTTCTGAATCCTGTTTCTGTCGGTGGACGGCTTTCGGCGGTGCAGCCGGCCTTCACCGTTTTTTCAACCCGGACACCAAGGATTTGAGCATTTTTACCGTGCGGGGCGTGAAATTCACAGAGAGATTCGGGACATCAACTCCCTCCGGAAAACGGGGATTGGTCAGCGTGATGCCGCTGAGTTCCAGCAGGCCCTGTGCATGAAAACCGTCGAAAGATTCCTTTTCGAGCGCCGACATGCGACCGTTCAGCGAAAGGTCACATTCCATAAACCCGGTCAGTTGCATGTCGTCCGGCAGGGGAATGACATTCGCCAGCGAATCAAATCGGATGACACCTTTCATCGCACCGGCTATTTGAAGGTCGCTTTGAGGTGTTTTCACATGCAGTTCCAGGTCAAACGGACGCCCGCCCTGCTCGAAATGGAGGCAGTCGAGGTCTACCGTACTGCGGTCAAACGCTGTACCGCTGTACAGCACCTTCAGCGCAAACCGGATGTTATCTACCGCTTCGGGCAGATGGGAATAGCGGAAGTACGCACTGTCCAGCTGCATGTGAAGACCGATCACCGGCTTTTGCCGCCTGTTAAACAGACCCCTTGCATATCCGTCAAACGCAAACTTTCCGCCTGTTTGCAGGCGGTTGAAATCCTCCCGCCGACTGACAGCCGGAACAAGCGACAGCATATCTTTGAATCCGGCATTGTCGGAAGCAAAGGAAAGGTCTGTGACAAAACCGCTGTCTCCCCGGTTTGTCGAACCGCTGAGACAAACATCCATCTCATTGAGCTGCAAGCGGCTGTCATCCCACCGGAACATGCGATAGTCCGGAGCGGCATATATTTTCGAAGCAAGGCCAAGCCGCGCATGTTGCAGCCGGTCGCGCTTCCCCGTCCGGAAACCGAGGTCGCCGACATGCAGCTGCACTGTCCATGCAATGACCCTGTTTTTGGGCGATCTGTCTTCTTGTATCAGCACATCCGTTGCTTCGGCCAAAGCCCGTATCCCGCGCATGTCGTCGCTGTAAACAAAACGGGCGTCGCAGATTTCGATTTTCCCGGCCGAAACGCCGGTGCGAGGTCTGGCTTTCCCGGATTTGGTGCGGCTTTGGAGTGAAGGCGCGGGCGCCGGTTGAGGGAGTTCTTTTTTCGGAAGCGCCTGCCGTTTCAGGATATGCCAGCTGGCCTGTCCGTCTGTTGCAACACGGGCATGTACCCTGGGCTTTTCCAAAGTCACGGATTTGATCCTGATGTGTTTCCGGCGGATAACGCTCCCGAGACTGAACGTCACCGTCGCTTTCCGGCACGCCACCAGCGTATCGCCTGCGAACACACCCGTCCCAATCATCCGGAAATCTTCCAGCACGAGGTATGTGCGGGGAAACTTGCGCAGGAAAGACACGCGCATTTTTGAAAAATCGACCTGCGCAGTAAACAGGCTGTTCAATTTCTTTCGGGTAATTTTTCCGAACTGTCCCGCTGCCCGGGAAGGAAACAAAAAGGCCGCCAGCAGGAAAATCACAACGCTTTTTCTCATATATTCCTGTTTTGAATCAATCGTGTCCGCAAAGATAGGCTAATTCCCGGAGACTTAAACCCGGTCTCACCGGGTGACTTTCAGACTGTCGCCCCCTGAGGCCGGCGTCCCTTCATGCGGATTCGTCATCTTTATGATTTCGTCGTGTTACGCGGCATCCGGGCTTATCCCTTGCCGACAGGGCCGCCTGACGGCCGTTGCTGTGGCAGACAGGCCGCTGTGCACCGGAGGGTGATCGCCCCGTGCATTACAGCTCCACGGACCTGTACACTACAGGTCCGTGGAGTTATACATTATGGTGGGGAATCCACTACGCACTGGAGGTCGATCGACCTCTGCACCGGAGGTATGGAAGTAACAAGCCCTATGGCATCAGCGGCTCCGCCGGTGCGCTGTCGGTATCGACATACAGCGTGGCGTGCGGATGCAGGCGCAGGCATGTGGCGGGAACCTTTTCGGAGACCGGGTCGTGCAGCGTGTGTCGCACGGCCTGGGCTTTGGTGCGGCCGGGCACCATGCAAAACAACGCGGCGGCACGCATCAGGACGGGAATGGTCAGGGTGAGCGCGTATGCAGGCACTTCGTCAAGCGTGGTGAAGCAGCCGTCGTTCACCTGCTGCCGGCGGCAATCCGCATCAAGGTTTACCTGCTTCACCCATGCCGGGTCGTTGAAATCGGCCACATGCGGGTCGTTGAAGGCCAGATGCCCGTTTTCGCCGATACCCATGCAGACGATGTCTGCCGGATAGCGTTGCAGCAGTGCGGCATAACGGCTACATTCCGCCGCCGTGCCGGCCGGGTTGTCGGGCCTCAGATATTCAACGGAGAGAAAGGGCAGGCGGCCGAAAATGTGCGTGTCCAGATAGTTTCCGAACCGTTGCGGTGCGTCGGGGGCCAGACCGACGTATTCGTCCATGTGAAACGCGCGTACGCGGCGCCAGTCAATGTCCGGCTCGCGGCAGAGCGCATCAAGAAATTCGTTTTGCGACGGCGCGGCGGCAAAAATGATGTGGACGGAGTCCCTGTGCTGCAGCAGGTCGCGGATCATACGGCCCGCATCTGCGGCGGCGGATTCGCCCAGCGCTTGCCTCGAAGTATGGATGCGAACCTGCAGATTGTCTTTAGTGACGGATTGTGTTGTTGACATTTATAATTTGTTTAATATGACATTCCCGTTTATCATTACCAGTTGCATGTTGACGGCTTCGTCGAAAATGACGATGTCGGCGTCCTTTCCTCTTGCCAGGCTGCCTTTGCGACGGTCGATTCCCATGATGCGGGCGGGCGTGGCCGTCACCATCTGAATGGTATGCAGCAGGGGGAAGCGGGCGATGAACAACCCGGTTCTTACCAGCCTGTCGGCCGTGGCCACGCTTCCGGCAAAAGCCGACCGGTCGGGCAGTTTGGCCACGCCGTCTTCAATAATCACCGGTTGCCCGTGCGTCAGGCTGCCGATGATGCTGGGGCCTTCCGGCATACCGGCTGCACGTATCGAATCGGTCACGAGGGCGATTTTTTCCGGCCCCTTGATCTGGTAAACCAATTGCAGCAGGGGAGCGGGCAGGTGCATGCCGTCGGCAATCAGTTCCACCGTCATGCCGGGCGTGAGGAAAGCCGCCTCTACCACGCCGGCACAGCGGCGGGCGTTGCGGCGCGTAACCGTCGAGGTACACGAATAGAGATGCGTCACATGCGTAAAACCCCATTCAAAAGCTTCGATAGCTTCGTCGAAAAGGGCGTCGGTATGTCCCAGCGCCGGCAGGATACCGCGAGCGGTCAGCGCGTCGGCAAACGCTTTGCTGCCTTCCAGTTCAGGAGCTGCGCTCCAGCGGGCAATCAGGCCGGAGGCTTCGTCCAGCAGCGGCAGGTATTCATCCGGATGGGGATTGCGAATGTATTTCGGGTCTTGTGCGCCCCGCTGATTCATGGAAAAGTAGGGGCCTTCCAGATGCAGCCCCGCCAGGGTGGCGCCGCGCGTGTTGGCAGCTGCGGCCCGGCGGATGACGGCGATGGTGTGTCTGATTTCTTCGGCCGTGGCCGCCACGGTGGAGGGGAAGAGCGTTGTCGTACCGTGCAGTGCATGTGTCTCGGCCACGGTCAGGCAGGCGGCCTCCGTGCCGTCCATAAAGTCGGCGCCTCCCGCTCCGTGCGTATGCAGGTCAATAAATCCGGGTGAAACGCAGTATCCCCGTGCGTCAATCACTTCGGCGTCGGGAAAGTCGACCTTTCCTTCCCCCGCCTCGCATATCTTCCCGTCCGCTATGCAGACTTCTCCGGGAATGATTCGGGCAGGGGTAATCAGTTGTCCGTTGATAATTTTTATTCGTTTTGTCATGTCTGTTTCTATGAATCGGGTTTCACTGTTCCCGGGTCGGGGCGCGTTTCGCCCGTTTCCACGAGGTGATCTTGTATCCGTACACGGCATAGTATATCAGGTAGAGAAAGCAGGGAACCAGCACCCAGTAAGCCGGTCGTACCCCCAGGGTATCCGCCATCCGCCCGTATATCATCGGGAGTATGGCATTGCCCACCAGTCCCATGATCAGTATGGAGGAGCCGATTTTGGTGAAACGTCCCAGGTTTCGGATGGCCAGCGGCCATATCCCGGCATAGATCAGGGAATTGGGTAATCCCAGCAAGGCCAGGAACCAGATCGACAGGCTGATGGATTGTCCCTTGAACATGATTTCGCCCGGCATAAACAACACGCAGAGCGAAAAGAGGAGTCCCATCACGGTACAAATCCGCAAGGCTCCGGTCTGGCTGATCACTTTCGGGATGCAGATGATGCCGCACACATATCCGGTGATGGTGGCCGCAAGCGTAAAGGAGGGCAGGGATTTGGCCTTGAGCAGGTCGAATCCCATGGTTTCGGCATAGTTGATGATGGTGTCGATGGCGATTACCTGAGTGCCCACGTGCAGAAAGAGCGCTACGGCGCCCAGCATCAGATAGGGAAAGTCAAAGACGGTTTTTCCGGAACGGTTCGGAGTTGTTTTCCCGCTTTCCTCTTCGGTATTTATTTCGGGAAGGACGGAATAGCGGATGAAAAGACCTGCACCCAGCAGCAATACGCTGAGGCAGGCATAGGGCAGGGCCACCCGGCGGATCAGTTCGTCCAGCGCCGTGTTCTTTGCGGCTTCGTCCATCGCGGGAAGCGCGGCAAACAGTTCGCTGTCGGTTACTTTCAGGGTAAAGGCGGCAAAAACAAGCGGCGACACGATCCCCGCAAACTTGTTGCACACACCCATGATGCTCATCCGCTGTGCCGCCCGTTCCATCGGTCCGATGATGGTGACATAGGGGTTGGCGGCGGTTTGCAGCACCGCCAGACCCGTTCCCATCGTGAACAGCCCGACAAGGAAAATGCCGTAGGTACGGGTAAAGGCGGCGGGAACAAACAGCAAAGCTCCCAGCGACAGGGCGAAAAAACCGAGCATGATGCCGCGTTTGAAGCCGACCCGTTTCAACAGCAATCCCCCCGGCAGGGACATCACGAAATAGGCAATGTAGAAGGCAAAAGTGACCAGATAGGCCTGTGTGTGCGATAATTCGAACGATATTTTAAAGTAGGGTATCAATATCGAATTAACCCACGACACAAACCCGAAAATAAAGAACATGAAAGCCAGAACGGCAATCGGGAAGAAACGGTTCCCCCGCGCCGTGTGTCCGGGCTTGACTGTTGCATCAACCATGATTACGGTATTGTGGAAATGCTCACATTTTACTCAACACCCTGTCTCTGACGTCGCTCAGCCTGACCGGCACGCCGCCCAGACGCTTGCTTTCGTCGGCGCTTTCCATGAAGGTGAACAACTCTAATGTTTCGTCGGCCGATACGGGCGGAACACCTGTTTGGAAAAACTTCACGATTTCCCGGAGCAACGGATCATAGCCGTTATAGGCGCCGATGGATTCGATTCCTTTTTCACCGAACGCCGTGCCTCCGTAATCAGATTTACCTTTGCGGCCCCGGTAAGTACCGATGCGCGATTCGTCCCAAACGCCGACGGCCAGTTCGGTTTCGGGCGTGGAGATGCGGGTAACGGTTTGACATCCGCTGCCCATCAGTGCAAACAGGGCTTCGATGCCGTGAATTGCATACCAGAAAAAGTCGGGATGCGTCGGCTCGATCGAATAGGGACTATAGGTGTCTGCACCCGTTACCTTGCCGATGCTTTGCTCCCTGAGAATACGATTCATGTTGGACATGTATCTCAGCGAGGAAGAAGAGAACACCGGCACGTTCAGTTCCCCGGCCGCCCGATAGATGGCATAGGCGTCTTCCAGCGAACCGGCTACCGGCTTGTCGATAAAGACGGTTTTTCCTGCCTTGAACACTTCGAGCGCCTGTTCCAGGTGACGGCGCCCGTCGTTGGTCTCAAGCAGGATCACGTCGGTCTCCTTCAGCAGTTCCTCAATGGATTCGGTGATTCTTACGCCCATGCCTTTCACTTCTTCCGTGTATTTCGGAATCCGTGAAACACTGGATTCAATATCCTTGCTGCCATGCGGATAGGCGGCCACGACTTTGTAGCCTCCGTATTCATTGGCGTCCGTCTGTTTGAGATTGAACGTTTTGGTAAACTCGACGCTGTGGGACGTATCCAAACCGATAATCCCTGCCCGCAGTCCTTTTTTGACGGGTCCGGAGGTGTTGCTGTAACTCAGCCGCGGAGCAAGCAGGCCTGCGCCGGCCAGTATGCCCGTTTTAATAAATGTTCGACGATTGGTCATGATGCATTGTCTTTTATGTGTTATTTGTTATTTGTTGAAAACAGTTCGTTTTACGCTTTGGGTTCCCATCCGGGTTCATAACTCCGGCTCCAGAAACGCTGAGCTTCGGCGTCGCCGATAATGTGTCCGTCGGACGGGTCAATATCCAGCGATTTTCCCCGCCGGAAGGATATATTCGCCAGTTGCATCAGCAGGGTACATTGATGCCCGTCCCGGATGGTGACGTTTTGTGGCGTTCCCTTTTGAATGGCGTCAAAAAAATTCACGATATGGATGGCATCCAGTTGCTGGGCAGGACTGACCTGATTTTGCGGATTGATTGCTATGTCGCTTTTCACTTCGCTGACTAATTTACCTTTTTTGTCGAAAATCCGGTATTCGTTGCCTCCGGCAATATACAGGCTTCCGGCCTCGCCGTAAAAGATTACGCCGACGGGGCTTCCTTCGATAGGCTTCCCGCTGCAGCTGTATCCTTCCCACAGCAGGGAGGCTTTGTCTCCAAACTGCATCCCGACGGTCTGCGTATCCGGCGTTTCCCAGTCGTCCCGATAGAAATAGCGCCCTCCCGTGGAACTTATCCGGGTGGGATATTCCAGATTCATTCCCCAGCACAGCAAATCAATCATGTGCGTGCCGTTGTTCAGCGTTTCGGCCGTGCCCCAGCGCCAGAACCAGTGCCAGTTGTAGTGTACGATATTGTCCCTGTAGGCCGTTCGGGGCGCCGGGCCTTGCCACAGCTCCCAGTCCAGCCAGTCCGGGGCGGCAGTCACCTTGCCGACCCCGATGCCGGGGCGGTTATTCACATACCATCCCTTGCCGAAATGAACTTTGCCGATGGCGCCGTCCTGTACCTGCCGGATGGCCTCCCGCACCTTCGGCCAGGAGCGTCGCTGGGTGCCGACCTGCAGGATTTTGCCGTATCGGGCGGCGGCTTCCATCAGCATTTCCCCTTCGCGGGGATTGTGGCTGACCGGCTTTTCCAGGTATACATGTTTGCCGGCCTGCAGGGCCAGCAGCGCTGCCGGCGCATGCCAGTGATCGGGCATGGCGATGACTGCGGCATCTACGTTTTTATCTTCCAGCACCCTGCGGAAATCTTTTTCTCCTTTGGGCGTTTTATTTTGAATCTCCTTTACTTTGGCCGCACATTTTTCAATCGCCCGCCTGTCCACATCGCAAACGGTCACTATTTCGCATTGCGGCTGAGCGGCAAAGTTCTGTGCCAGGGCGTTGCCGCGACTGTTTACACCGATAACGGCTGTGCGAATCCGGTCGTTGGCACCTGCAATCCGGCTGTAAGCGGCTGCTCCCAAATCCGGAAACATGCCTCCTCCCGCCGCCACTCCGACAACGCCGGCTTTCTTTAAAAAATCCCTTCTGGATACGTTCATTGTGCGCTGATTTTACGGTTTTGATGCATTACTGTCCGGAGGGAACCGTAATTTTCACCAGGTCTTCGATTTCCTTGCCTTCGTGCATGAAACGCGCCAGGGTATAGATATTCCCGTCGCGATCCTGCGCAATGGAATTGACATAGGTCGGCCGTTCGCCGTCTTCATAAAAGATGGCGCCGCAATCCCTGTATTCCCGTGTGGGGATGTTGAAAGTGACCAGATGCAGGTTTTCCAGTCCCCGGGCGGCTCCCATCGCAATTTTGTCAACGCCTTTCACACGCTGTCCGTCCCGGTAGACGGGGCCGCCGGTCAGGTAATAAATGGTGTGGTCTTTGCCCAGCATGTAACCCAGGTATCCATAACTGAACTGGTCGTACATGCCGCTCTTTTTCGACGGTTCGGAGACAATCCGCTCCACGATTTCGACGGTTTTGGCTTTCGGGTCGAAGCGGAACAGATAGCCCGAATTGCCGTGCACGCCGTAGGCTGCGTTTTCCGGTTCGTACCAGAAGATTTTCCGCCAGTTGTATGACATGCTTCCGGCGCCGGTGTAATCGTAGGTTCCGAAATAGTCGAGCCGCAAATCCGCACCGTCCAGTTTTTGAGGAGCATCCATGCCCGGACGGTAGTAAAAAATGTCTCCTTCCGCCACGGAATAATAGACTGTTCCGTCACGCGGATCCACGAACATCGAACGGCATATCACGCGGTAATCTTTCCCGATGACGCCGGCTTCGCCCTGTTCGCTGACCGTTCCAAGTTCCTTCAGCTGACCGCTGTTCAGGTCGTAATCCAGGAAATAGCCCTTGGGCCAGGTGATGCCGAAGAGGTGACCGTGCTCCTGGTCCATCGCCATCGTGATGATGCCTTCGCCGTGGGGCGCCAGCGCCAGGTCTTCTATCCGTCCGCTTTGCATGTCGTAGGCGACGAAATGCCCGCCGGGATAAAGCGCGTAGCCTTCCGGCGCATGTTGAGGCAACGATTCCGCACCTTCAATCATTTCATAATATCCGACATGAGTGGCGAAATAGAGTTTCCCGTTGTGCTCATAAAATTCGACATGGCTCTTGCCTTGTGCGATGGCGTTTTTTTCGCCGACGGCTTCCGAGAGATCGGCAATGAATCTGGTCCGGTCGGTCTGCGGGTCGTAGGCGTAAAACTGTCCGCCCGTGTCATGCCTTGCCGACGAGAGCACATAGTAAATTTTCCCGTCGCTTGCCGCCGAGATAGCGTTGTAGGTGTCGTGAGCGTCGGCAAAGCCGGAATAGTAATGTTTGGCCGTCAACGACTGTCCCGCGCCCGGCGCAACGGCCTGTTCCACCGGCCGGGTACAGCCTGCGGCGGCTATCAGGAGGCTCGTGACGGCGACGGCCGGTTTGGAAAGAAGAGGCTTCTTCATATTTTTCATTCTTACGGATTAAATAATTTCGCTGCTATAAAGGATGATACAATAAATCGGCACAAAGGAAAGGAAGGTCATAAGATTAAAACAGCTCATTTACGAAAATTAATCCTCAAAAAGCGTTGATTTTCATGGGCCGTCATTTTAAAACACCATGGCAGGAAGGGAAGAAATACGCGCATTAAAACCGCGTGAGTTCGACCCGGGATTTGATTTTCAGGAGATAAAGACAGACTCAAACGGACTGTATCTGAAGAGGCGGAACGAATATCGGCAGCCGGTTCAATGGCGTTTGGGGAAGGAGACGGGAGAAGGAATTCGGAAACCATCGCCCCTGTGTCGCGGAACGGAGTGTCTGTTCCCTGGAACGGACGGTCGGTTCCGGGGAACGGATGACGGGTTTTTGCCGGAATCATCTTTCACTTGGCGACATTGGGTTAAAACCGCCAGCCATGAACGGAAATGGGGCTGTTCGGGCTGCATCCTCCGCTGTTCCTCATTGATAAAAGGTAACACCCGGGGGATTTAATGTAGTTTCACACACCCCGGAGGCGCTGTTTTACCCGTTTTACACTACTTTTGCTGTTCAAAAAAAGGACAAATGCGAATAAAGCGATTGTACATTTTTCTGCTGAAAACGTTCCTGCCGTTGTTTGTCATGACCTTCGGCATCTGTCTGTTTATTATCCTCATGCAGTTTTTGTGGAAATACATCGACGAAATGGTGGGGAAGGGACTTGAACTAAGCCTGCTGGCTGAAATGTTTTCGTATGCGGCGCTGTCGCTCGTGCCGATGGCGCTGCCGCTCTCGGTGCTGCTGGCTTCGCTGATGACGTTCGGAAACCTGGGGGAACAGTTTGAACTGCTGGCGATGAAGGCGGCCGGCATTTCGCTGTTCCGCATCATGAAGCCGCTGATGCTGGTTTTGTGTTTCGTGGCGGCGGGCGCTTTTTATTTCCAGAACAACGTCATACCGCCTTCGCAGGTGAAGATGTGGACGCTGCTGTATTCCATGCGGCAGAAATCGCCGGAACTGGACATTCCGGAAAGTACTTTCTACAGTGAAATAGCGGGATATAATATCTACGTGGAGAAAAAAGAGCGCGACGGCCTGTTGCGCAACCTGATGATTTACGACCATTCCGAAGGGTTCAACAATGCACAGGTCATCGTGGCCGACTCCGGACGGCTGAAAATGGCGACCAGCAAACTCTATCTGGTGCTTACGATGTACAACGGCGAAGCGTTTGAGAACCTGAAGACCCGGCAGCGAAGCACGAAATCGAACGAGGCCGTGCCCTACCGGAAGGAGACGTTCGGGACGAAGGAAATCCTGATCAAGTTTGATGCCAACTTCAACCGGGTGGACGAATCGCTTATGCAAAACCGCTATATCGGGAAAAACCTGGCCGACTTGCGGAAATCCATCGACTCCATGACCCTCTCCATCGACAGCATGAAGGAATCGAACGCCACCCTGATGTATAATCAGTCCTACAAAAGGACCCTGAACGAATACCGGCACTCTCCGGCGTCCGGGGAAACGGCCGGGGAAGCGCCGGACTTCGATACCGTTTACCGGTCAAAAACGGCGAGCGCCCGCCTCTCGCTGCTCACCCAGGCCAAATCGGCTCTTGAGCAGATCAGAAACGAATATGTTTTCAAATCAACGCTCCTGGCAGGCGAAGAAAAAGAAATGCGCCGGCACCACACGGAAATGCACAAGAAGTTTACGCTCTCGTTTGCCTGTCTGATTTTTTTCTTTATCGGGGCGCCGCTGGGAGCCATCATCCGCAAAGGCGGACTGGGCATGCCGATTGTGATTTCCGTCCTCCTCTTCATCTTTTACTACATCATCGACAACATAGGCTTCAAGATGGCCGGCAACGGGATGTGGGCGCCGTGGGAGGGCATGTGGCTCAGTTCCGCTGTGCTGCTCCCGCTGGGAGTTTTCCTCACCTACAAGGCCGTAAACGATTCCGTCATCCTGAATGCCGATACCTACATCGACGGATTCAAAAAGTGGATGGGAATACGCATCAGCCGGAAGATTGAGAAGAAGGAAGTGATTATGTTTCAGCCGGACTACGCCTCCCTGCGTCTTCGTGTCGCGGAGCTGAAACAGCTGTGCGAAACCTATCTGTCCGCAAACAGGCGCTGGATACCCTATCCGGCTTTCCGGAAATGCGGCGGAAAGGACGGCGCAGTTGCACATATCGTCGCCGCGCTGGAACAGCTCGTGGAGGAAGGCAGTAATTCCGACCGGAATCTGGTGTTGAACAAACTGATGGATTATCCCGTCATCAACACCTACCGGTGGGCCGGGATGCCCTTCGCCGGACGGGCGGGCCTCCTCGTCGGCTGGTTCTTTCCCGTCGGGCTGCCGGTTTACCTGCTTGTCGTCTACCGGCGCGGTTTCTTGCTGTCCGACATCCGGAGCATCTGCCGGGTCAGCGACGAACTGCTGGAAATACTGGCCTGAAGAAGGAGGAAGAGAAAGGGATGCATGGCGGATTTTTTTAAGTGTTGAATTTTTAAGTGTTGAACGGATTAAGTATGGAAAAGTTGCATACGATTGAAGAAGCGATTGAGGATTTCCGCGAAGGGAAATTCCTGATTGTGGTGGACGATGAAGATCGCGAAAACGAAGGCGACTTCATCATTGCCGCCGAGAAAATTACGCCGGAAAAGGTGAATTTCATGATGACGCATGGCCGCGGCGTGCTGTGCGCTCCCATTACGGAGGAGCGTTGCATCGAACTGGAACTGGACATGCAGGTTGCGCACAACACTTCCATGCTCGAAACGCCGTTCACTGTGACGGTCGACAAGCTGGGCGGCGGCTGTACAACGGGCGTATCCATGTATGACCGTGCGCAGACCATCCTGGCCCTGGCCAGTCCCGAAACCACGCCGGCCGACCTGGGACGACCGGGACACGTCAACCCCCTGCGTGCCCGTTCGCGCGGCGTCCTGCGACGCTCCGGACATACGGAAGCGACGGTGGACATGGCGCGTCTGGCCGGACTGTATCCTGCCGGCGCTCTGATTGAAATCATCAATCCGGACGGCACCATGGCGCGTTTGCCGCAGTTGATGGAAGTCTCGCGCAAATTCGGCATCAAAATCATTTCCATTCACGACCTGATTGCCTACCGTCTGCAAACGGAATCGCTGGTCGAAATGGGCGTGGAGGTCAATCTGCCGACCCAGTACGGCCATTTCCGCCTGATCCCCTTCCTCCAGAAAAGTACCGGCCAGGAACACATCGTCCTGATCAAGGGAACTATCCGGAAAGACGAGCCGGCGCTGGTGCGTGTCCATTCATCCTGCATCACGGGCGATATATTCGGCTCGCTCCGCTGCGAATGCGGCGAACAGCTGCACGCCGCCATGCGCAGGATCGAAGAGGAGGGCCGCGGCGTCATCCTCTACCTCAATCAGGAGGGCCGCGGAATCGGACTGATGGAGAAAATGAAAGCCTATAAACTGCAGGAAGACGGACTGGATACGGTCGAGGCCAACCTGCATCTGGGGCATCAGGCCGATGAACGCGACTACGGCGTGGGCGCCCAGATTCTGCGCAGGATAGGCGTCACGCGGATGCGGCTGATGACAAACAATCCCGTCAAGCGTGTCGGACTGGAGGCATACGGACTGACCGTGGAGGAAAATATCCCCATCGAAGTGCCGCCCAATCCGTATAACGAGTTTTATATGAAAACAAAAAAGGAACGGATGGGACATATCCTGCACAAGGTCAAGTAAGTTCGACGGCATGGAGCGCCGACGGATGCAGTGGCGGATGAACGGCCTCTTCTTTTGTGAATTTTTAAATCCGTGAATCTTTGAATTTGATTACTTTTGACGCCCAAAAAACAGCATGTATATGACACAAGTGTCTGAACGTATAGCAAACCTGTCGCCCTCGGAAACGCTGGCGATGTCGCAAAAGAGCAGCGAACTGCAGGCAAAGGGGATTGACGTCATCAATTTAAGCGTAGGTGAGCCGGATTTTTTTACCCCCGACTCCGTCAAGAAGGCAGCGAAGCAGGCCATTGACGATAACTTTTCATTCTATTCGCCGGTGGCCGGTTATCCGGATTTGCGCAAAGCCATTGTCGCCAAGTTGAAGCACGAGAACGGACTGGATTATACGACCGATCAGATTGTCGTCTCCAACGGCGCAAAGCAGTCGGTATGCAACGTCCTGCTGAGTATCCTCAATCCGGGCGACGAGGTGATCGTTCCCGCACCATACTGGGTGAGTTATGTGGAGATGGTGAAACTGGCCGGGGGTACCAACGTCGTGATTACCGCCGGCATCGAACAGGATTTCAAAATCACACCCTCCCAGCTCGAAGCGGCCATCACACCCCGGACCAAAGCCCTGATTCTGTGTTCGCCCTCCAACCCCACCGGCAGCGTATATACGCGGGAGGAACTGCAAGGCCTGGCGCAAACGGTTGCCGGACATCCGGAGATGATCGTGCTGTCCGACGAAATCTACGAGCATATCCAATATGCAGGCAAACATGAAAGTATCGCCCGGTTTGCCGAAATCGCAGACCGCGTAGTCGTTATCAACGGCGTTTCCAAAGCCTATGCGATGACGGGGTGGCGCATCGGCTATATTGCCGCGCCACTGTGGATAGCAAAGGCAACCGCCAAGTTACAGGGACAATATACCTCCGGGCCTTGTTCGATCGCCCAGAAAGCCGCCGTAGCGGCCCTGACCGGAGACCAGCAGTGCGTGGAAGACATGCGTCAGGCATTCCTTCGCCGTCGTGACCTGGCGCTGCGCCTGCTCGGGAAGATTCCGGACATCAAGGTCAACAGGCCCCTGGGCGCCTTTTACCTCTTTCCCGAAGTCGGCGCCTACCTCGGCAAAAGCGCCGGCGCCCGCAGGGTCAACGATATTGCGGATTTGGCGATGTATCTACTGGAAGTCGGGCATGTGGCCGCCGTAAGCGGCGCCGCATTCGGTGCGCCGACCTGTATCCGGCTGTCCTATGCCACCTCGGATGATCGACTGGTGGAAGCCATCGGGCGAATCCGGGAAGCGCTGGCAAAACTTTTTAGTGAATAGTGAATGGCGGCGGAAAATATACTGGGACTGTAGGGGCCTTGGGGACGCGAAATGAGACCAACCGACGATTTTTTTCACTAACCGCTAACCGCTAACCACTGTTCACTATTCACTAAAAATAAAGGCACCTTTCAAATTTCGGAATGTCGCACCCCACGCCGAAGGCTTACAGGGTGCGCCCGTTTGAATGGACCGGCGCCGATGCCGGTCCATCACAGGCAAAACGTCGACCTGCCGGACTGCGCATTACCGGGCGTCCGGCAACAGCGCTTTGCGACAGTAATCCACGCATTTGATCACCTCCTTGACGGCGTCCGAATCCTGCGGAATCTCGTACTCCAGTTCGATGTCGCAGGTGATGGGCCATTTCTCCTTCCGAATCAGCCGAAGGATTTCGCCGACCGGCGTCTGTCCCTCGCCGAAGGGCCGGTTGGTGTCGCGCGGCGTGGCCTCCGGGCCGGTCTTGTCCTTGAGGTGGATGCTGACAATGCGTGCATGGAGTCTTTGGATCAGTTCGCAGGGGTCTTTTCCGGTGGCTCCGAAGTAATGTCCGGCGTCGAAATTCAGCATCACCCGCGGGCCAACGGCCAGTACCCGGTCGAAACTGAAGTCCGGCCGTCCCGGTTGCCCGTGGTTATGGAAGATGACGTACCGTTTGTGTTTGTCGGCAAAGGGCGCCAGCCGTCTGGCCGACTTTTCGGAGATTTCCGTCGTGATGCCCTTTGCTCCCAGGGTTTTGCAGACGCGAAAGGCGTAGTCGATTTCGGCATCCGACCAGTCCGGGTCGCCCAGTTTGAGGATGTCGATTTTCACTCCCCGCTCCTTGAACAGCTTCCTGATTTCCCTGAATTTGTCCATCGAAACGGATGTTCTCCAGCGACGGACGGCTTCCGCATCCTGACCGGACGGAATGCCGGCATACTGTTCTACGGCTCCGCCCATCAGTTCGACCGAGCTGAGTCCCGTCTGTACGGCATACTCCAGTATGGCCGTCAGCGACTGATCCTTCATGCTCCGGAAACTGTAGGTGATGGTTCCGATTTGTACTCCTGCGAATCGGGAGTCGGGTTTGTCGGCGGCCTGTACGCCAACGGCAGTCATTGCCAGCAGCATGACTGCACACTTCATTTTCAACATGTTCTTCTTCATTTTGTTACTTTGTAAAGATTATTATTCACGATTCAATGCCAAGATATTTGTGCTGTTTCAAGCGAAAAAACATCCAAATGTAATCAAAGTACTCCTGACTGCAAAACGGTACGGATCACCGGGATGATTGCAGAGGGTCGCATCCTGATGCCGGAGGCGTTTTCCAAAACAGGTTGCATGGGTTCGAGGGCAAAACCCTGTGTTCACGCATGGTTGCCGCCTGTCTTTTCTCCGGTGTTGAAGAGAGACACTTCCTCTTCCGCATCGGGAAGATACAGGCAAGCGTTTTT
>JAISMO010000103.1 GCA_031276675.1 Tannerella sp. | reverse complement strand
ACATGGCCTGGTCGCTGGATCACGCCATCCGGCAGAACGCCGATGCAAGCGGTTCCGTCATGCGCGACCGCATCCTCACCCTGGCGCTGGCTTCGCTCGGCAGCGCCCCGGATTTCCCGAGGGAATACGCCGCCATGTACTGGCCTGCCGTCGGTAAGCGGGAGGGGGCAGTTATAAACTATTTCGAGACATGGAAGGAAATTTTCGACGCCAACTTCCGCAATGCGGACGGCTCGCCGAACCCTCCCCCGGCATGGGAAGGCGCCTACGGCAACGAGATGCACGTGCTGATGATACTGGCCAAACAGGCCGGCCTGCCCGGCGCCGCCTCCACCCTCGAATGGGTAGACTATGAAGCGGGCAACGGCACGATGATCGGGTCGCTGAACGCACGCGCCGCCTACGCCCTGTCGGACGTCCTGCCCGCCTCGGGCACATCCGTCGACCCCGTCCCCGCTGTCCGTTCGTCGACCGGACGGCTGAAGGCAGCCTCCCTCTCCGGCGGACTGCGCATCACCGGCCTGGTGCAGGGAGAACACTTTCGCATCTACAACCTGCACGGACAGCTTGTCTGCCGCGGCACGGCAACAGCCGCCGAAGCGCGCGTCCCCCTGCCCGAACATGGCGTGTACATCGTAACAGCCGGGAATGAAGCAGTGAAAGCGGTGTATTGAATCGGGAGGACGGACGGCGGGATGGCTCAAAAGTTTTCAGCACGGTAGAGCAGAGCGGGAAGACTACGGAAACAAGTCTTCCCACTCTGCTCTACCGTATTTTTAATACAGCCCCTTCATGAAGAAATAAAGACCCGGCCAGCGGAAATATCCTGTTTCAACCGATTGGCAGTGCTCCGGCGCCGATCACTCGACAAAGGCGCCGGTCTGCACATTCGGCAAAAGGGCCGGACTCCTCTATCGGACAAACACCTTATAGCTGTCTCTTCCGGCTTTCACGATATAAAAGCCTTTCGCCAGCGGGATGTGTCCCGAGAGCCGGACGGTTACGCGCCGCACCAGCCTGCCCGAAGCAGACCAGACTGTTACTTCCTCCGTTTCCGCATTCGCCGTTTCCACTTCCAGTGCACCGGCTACGCCATATACTTTCCGCGTAATCGCCTCCACACCGGGAGATGACACATCCGATTTGGCCTCCGCTTCCCGAAAGTAATAAACCGTTTCCGAATGATCTTTAAGTACCCACTCGCTGTCCGCTTCGTTAAACATGATATACACACGCTTCTCCGTCGAATATCCCCTTTCCTGTTCCCGTGTATGATATTCGGTCTTTTGCCTGTTATACAGGGTATAGTTATCGTTGTTGCCGACTGCCCGCATATAATACTGCGCGTAGCCGTCTTCAAAGTAGGACCAGGTGGTTTCGTTAGCGACCATCCGGAGTTTTTCCTCATCGGACAGCGCTGCTCTGTCCTTTAAAACGTAATAACAGTCAGACTCGCTGCCGTCATAAGCATCCGTCGCCACACGCACAAAACAGGAAGAGGGGTTGACCTGCAGCCTGATCAGGCGGCCTTCCGCATCCAGTTCATGTGCCGCGTCGCCGGATATGTATCCCCTGTTTGTATAAACCAGCGTGGAGTAGTCGTAGGTATACGTTTTTTGCAGGGAATGGTCGGTCTTCCCGGTCAGGCGGCCTTTCGCATCATATTCAAAGGTCTGGTGCAGCACGAACGGATTGCTTCCGTCACCGGATGCCAGGTAAACGGCAAGCAGTTTGTTTTCCGCATCATATTCACGCACGGAAACAACCCCCAGCGAACAGTCTGAACGTACCGTATCCCGGCGTCCGTCTTCGCTGCGCGAATACCGGGCCGTACATTCGGGATACAGCGGAGCACGTCCCCACTCAAGACAGGTTTTTTCCACAACCATATCGGCTCCGTTTCTTTCGGAAATTTCCGGAAATTCCTGCCCGCATATCACACAACTCATACATACAAACGCTGCTGTTGTCAAAAATTTCGCTCTCATCGCTGACCGGATTAATAAGGATAAGTCGTTCTTGCTCTCCAGTTCGAATCAGTTGAGCCTGTATGATTCAGATTGGAATAGCCGCCAATTAGATCATTAAAATACTCCGCAGCTTCATTGTCTCCTTCCAATGGGTTTACGGCAGTCGACTCTTTACTATACATCAGCACCTTGCTTTCAATTCGTTCATCTCCAGCCAATATAACACTTTCAACAGGTTCTCCTTGAGTATCCTTATACGTGACTGTATAAACAGGTACATTTTGGCTGATTTCTTCAGATGTTGAAAGTTCTCTGACTTTTACGCTAAACGTCGTAGAGGTTATGTCATAATTGTCTTCTTCACTGGAACGAATGCTTACACGAGTTTTTAAAAACGCATTGGCTATTACAATCGCTTCCCCCTCATCAATAGCATAAGGATTATCTGCTATCCCCTCAATATTCGGAGATATACTATCCGACACATTACTGTCGGAATTACACGAATTTACTATCAAAACAAACAGCAATGACAGTACCAGAAAACAGTTTCTTTTCATAAATCATTTTTTAGTAATACAAAAATCAAATGGTATCTCCGGCGAAGGTAACAGCTAAATTTGCGAATTGTTCATAGAAAACAAATCATCGTGCGTTATTTATATTTGTTTAACTGGTGCGGCTTGAAAAGGACAAATTACAGTCAGGCATTTACTTTTGTTTGATAAGAATAATGAAGCGGTGAAAGCGGTGTATTGAAAAATCATATTTCAAGAGGTCTATTCCTCTGCCTGACCGTCGATCAGCCATTTCTTGAACCGGGCGGCCCGGTTCTTGCTGACGAAAATCCGTTCGGGCACCTCCGTATCCATTGTGACATGCAGGCGTTTGTCGAACCAGACGGTAATGGTCCGGATGCTGTCACGGGCAACGATGTACTGCTTGTTTGCCCGGAAGAAAAGCGCCGGACTGAGTGAAGCGTAAATGTTTTCCAGCGCCTTGCCGTAAGGATACGTCCTGCCGTCTTTCAGCATAATGCGGGTGTTGCCGTCGCTGCCGTAGAAACAGGAGACGCTGCGCAGGTCTACCGGAATGAGGTCGTTGCGGACGGGTATCAGGATTTTTTCCGCATAGCGTCCGGCCGGATTCAGGAAGGAGAGCCGGGCAAGGTAATCGAGGGCCTCCCGGCGACCCCGGCGGCGGAATTTATCCAGGGCGCGCCGGATTTCCTCCGGCTCGACCGGTTTGAGCAGGTAGTCAATGCTGTTCACCTTGAAGGCTTCCAGGGCGTATTCGTCGTAGGCTGTGGTAAAGACCACGGGCGTTTCGACGGTCACGGCCGGAAAGATGTTAAACGCCGAACCGTCTGACAGGTGAATGTCCATGAATATCAGTTCGGGAACCGGAAGCCCGTTCAGCCGCCGGATCGTCTGTAGCACGCTTTCCGTATGTTCGATCCGCTCAATGGAAGGGTCGATTTCCATCAGGATACTTTTCAGGTTTTCGAAAGCGGCGGTTTCGTCTTCTACAATCAATACGTTCATAGCAAAGTTGCATTCATTCTTACTTGCAAACCGAACGGTAAAACGGCTTTCCCGCCTGTTCCCCTCCTGAAGAGGAAAAAAACAGCTTCATCGCGAAAAGAAGCGGTTCATCAGGCACGAGATTCCCCTTATCCGCTCGATTTTTATTGATAACTTTGCAAAGTTATGATTTCTCGCTCAATAAATAATGAAAGTATTTGACAGACCTGTATCGGACCGGATGAGGATTATCTTCTGCGCCCTTGTGAGCGCCTTCATCATCTATCCCCGGATCATTGATTTGCCGTGGGAGTTGCCCCGCTTTACGACGCGGAGCGAATCGGTCGAACATATTCTCTTTTTCATCTACCGCTATCTGTTTTTCGGTCTGCTGACCTGGATGCTGCTTTCCTTCAATATCCGCCGGCCGCCGGCACGGACATTCGGCAAACGCCTGCTCGGGACGTTCCTGATTACGGCCTGCGCCTATATCATCTACGTGCTTGTTTCGCTGGCGATCAGCAAACACGTGGACTGTTTCACGGGATTGCTGCTGTTCCAGTTCGTGGTGGCCTGCCTGATCTGTACGTTCACGGGGCACGTTTTCGCCCTGTATTCCGCACAGCGCGCACACGAACGGGAAATAGAGAAGCTGAAAACCGAAAATCTGCAGAGCCGCTGCGAAGCGCTTGCCGGCCAGATCAACCCGCATTTCTTCTTCAATTCGCTGAACGGCCTGTCGGCGCTCGTGCGCAACGACCGGAAAAAGCAGACGCTCAAATACATTCATGCGCTCTCGGAAGTCTTTCGCTACATCCTCCGGAGCGACCGGAAAGGGCTGGTGCAGTTGAGCGAGGAACTGAAATTTCTCGATTCGTTCCGCTACCTCCAGGAGATCAGGTATTCGGACAAACTGTATTTTAACATCTCCGTCCCCGAAGCGAAGCAAAACAGGCTGATCCCCGTGCTGTCGCTGCTTCCGCCGGTAGAAAACATCGTCAAGCACAATACGGTGGACAGTGAACATCCGATGAAGGTTTCCATTTTCCTGAACGAACGGGACGAGCTGGTCATCTCCAACCCCGTGCACGAGAAAATCGACCCGCCGGATCAGAACGGCATCGGCCTGAAGAACCTGTCCGACCGTTTTGAACTGCTGCTGAACAGAACCGTCCGGATCGAACGGCGGGACGGATGCTTCAAGGTGTATCTGCCGCTGGCCTAAATGCAAGGTCATCAAGTGAAGGATTGTTCGCGCCCGATACGCCCGGCGTACAGCGTGCGACCGTTATACTTCGCGCGGCATGGTTTTGTGCATGGCGCAGTCCGATAAAAATACCGTCGGGGATGGTATATTGTCCTTCCGGAACCCGGCAAGTTAGAATCCGACCGGATTGCGACTTGCCGGAACCCGGCAAGTTAGAATCTGTCCGGATTGCGACTTGCCGGAACCCGGCAAGTTAGAATCTGCCTGGATTGCGACTTGCCGGAACCCGGCAAGTTAGAATCTGCCCGGATTGCGACTTGCCGGAACCCGGCAAGTTAGAATCTGCCCGGATTGCGACTTGCCGGGAGCCGGAAGGTTGGAATCCGCTCCGGGTTCCGTCCGGGGGACAGGAAAGACCGAAAAAAATACTGCGCTGAAACCAAATATTTTATTTCGGATCGTATGATTTGTTTTTAAATCATTATCTTTGCATTCAAATTCCAACTGTGAAAAAGTTGAATTTGATAACGGTTTATGATTAAATATTTCTCTCAATGAAAACAAAACGGAACAATACCCTTGAAAGAGACTCCCATTCTTTCATTCACAGCGACGGGCGGAATGCCTGTTTGCCGGACAGGGTATCATCCGTCCGTGAGTGTGGAAAAACGAATCTGCCCAACCGTTCATATACTCGCATCACGGTTAACAAACACGAACAAATCTACCACAAAAGTTATATAATGTTAAGGGGGGGGGGGTATTTTCAACCCGTCGCCTCTGCTTGACGGACAACTCCTTATTCATCCGTCGGAAGCAGTAATCTTCCGTCGGAACCTCATTCACCACATCCAATCCTGTAAGGAATCTCAGGGAAGGGCACTGTCCTTATCCCCGGGGTTGACTGTGTCCGGCGGGCCATGCCGTCCCGACGGACAGGGGACGGTTGTGTCGACTGCCGGACGAATCCGCCCGAGAACCGAATCACTGAATAAAAAAATGCCGGACGAGAGGAAGGCTGTTTCGTATTTATTAATATTTAATCTTTAATTTCTTATGACCAAACAGAGCATTTTATTTCGGAGAGGAAGGAGGGGAAATGTATGGCGAAAGGCCCTGTGCCTGCTGTGTATCCTTGGATATTCTCTGGCTGCCGCTGCGCAGAAGCGGGTGAGCGGTAAAGTGATCGACGCCGGCGGCGAATCCGTCATCGGCGCCAATGTGATGGAGAAGGGCACCGGTAACGGTACCATTACGGATGTGGACGGCAATTTCAGCCTGACGCTACAGGGCAGCGCTTCCGTGTTGCAAATATCCTTTGTCGGGTATGTGACGCAGGAGATTGCTGTAGGCAATCGGACGGTGTTGAACGTCACGCTGCAGGAAGACGCGCAGGCGCTGGACGAAGTGGTGGTTGTGGCGTATGGCGTACAGAAAAAAGTGTCCGTCACCGGAGCCGTTTCTTCGGTACAGACAAAGGACTTAAAAGTCAGTTCTTCCGCCAGCATCGCCAACTCGCTGGCCGGACGCATTACGGGGTTAACCTCCATGCAGTCTGTCGGCGGACAGCCCGGACGCGACGACGCGACCATGTATTTGCGTGGCGCCGCAACGACGAACGGCAAAAATCCGCTGATCCTGATTGACGGAGTGCCCCGCGACAATATCCGGACCATTGATCCAAACGAGGTGGAGTCCATCTCGGTACTCAAGGATGCTTCGGCAACCTCCGTCTTCGGCGTAAGAGGCGCCAACGGCGTGATTCTGATTACTACCAAACGCGGGAAAGAAGGAAAACCCGAACTGACCGTCAATGCCACGCAAAGTTATTCAGCATTGACGCGCGAACCTGCGCGCGTCCATTCGCTGGAATATCTCTCGCTGCGTAATCAGGCATTGATAAACGACAGGCAGGAGAGCGGTGTCTTCGGGCCGGAAGTCTTTGCCAAGTTTGAAAATCCGCTGCTTGGGCTGGATCCCAGCGACCCGGATTATGCACAAAAGGCAGCTGTGCGGAGATACATGTATCCCGACAATGATTACTATCGGGAATTGATTGCCCGCTGGTCGCCGCAAACCAACATCAATGCCAACCTGTCGGGAGGCACGGACAAGGTGTCGTATTTCCTGAACATCGGCTACCTCCACCAGGGTGGAAACCTGAAAACGGAACCCGAATCGGTGCTGGGATACGATCCCTCGTCGAAATTAGACCGCTACAGTTTCCGCTCGAATGTGGACTATAAGATTTCGTCGTCGCTGTCGGTGTTTCTGAACCTGGGCACCTACATCGAAGGCGTCAATATGCCTGCGACCGCTTCCCTTTACGAGGGCGACCAGAACTGGATGATGCGGGACATGTTCTATCTGGCGCAGGCGATATTGCCGATTTCTCCCGGTCCGGCAACGATTGCCGGTTTCGGCGTTCCGGGTGGTCGCCCCTTAGATCCGACCTACCTGAACTCCGGGCACTACATAGATCGCAGCCCCTACGAAATCATCAACTGGCGCGGATATACGAATGAAACGCGGGCGAATCTCAATTCGACCGCCGGATTGAACTGGGACCTGAGTTTCCTGACAAAGGGACTTTCCGTAAAAGGAATGGTATCGTACGACTCATGGGCGAAAACCGAAGTGCGGGGAAATTATGAGCGTACGCTTTATCGGGCAAACGTGGATGTCAATACGGACGAACTGACTTTTTCCGAAGCCTTCACAGGTACCGATGCCCTGTCGTTAAGTAAATTTGCCCAGTCCAAATATACCATCAACCTGCAAGGTTCCCTGCTGTACAACCGGCAATTCGGCTTGCATGACGTGGGCGGCATGGTGCTGGCGCAGCGCGACTACTGGGAATCGACCGGGGCCGACATTCCTTACAATGTGGTCGGTATTGCCGGGCGCGCCACGTATAACTACGATACGCGCTATTTTGGGGAAATCAACGTGGGTTACAACGGCTCGGAACAGTTTGCACCTTCCAA
>JAISMO010000093.1 GCA_031276675.1 Tannerella sp. | reverse complement strand
CCCGTGCCGGGAGCGAATGTGATTGTAAAGGGAACGGTCACCGGCAGTATAACCGACGCGAATGGAGGGTTTTCGCTGGAGGCGCCCGACAGCGCCACGCTTCAGGTGTCCTTTATCGGTTATAAATCCGTCGAAGTCAGGACGGACAACCGGGATTTCCTGCAAATCGTCATCGTCGAAGACACGGAACTGCTGGAAGAAGTCGTGGTTGTCGGATACGGAACTGCCCGGAAGAGCGATCTTACCAGCGCTATTTCCAAATTATCCGGGGAAGAGTTACAGGCACGACCGGTGGCACGACTGGACCAGGCTTTACAGGGCGAAATGGCCGGCGTGCATGTTCAGCAAAGCGGTGGGAAACCGGGAAAAAATGCACGTATTCGCATACGTGGCGTAAACACCATTACGGCACAGAGCGATCCGCTGTTTGTGGTTGACGGATTTCCTGTGGATGCGGAAACGTTTGCCAACATAAATATGGATGATGTTGAATCGGTTGAAGTATTGAAAGATGCGGCGTCCGCATCCATTTACGGCTCTCGCGGTTCGGGCGGCGTGGTGATTGTCACCACGAAAAGAGGCGTCAAAGGGGAAGAGTTGAAATTGAATTTCAATGTATATGCCGGTTTTTCGCAGCATGAGCGAAATATAGAGTTCATGTCGGCGGCTGATTACGTATTGTTTATGGCCGATTCCAGAACGGACGGCTATATACAGCAGGGAGGCGATCCCGGCGTGAATCCGATGGACCGGCCGTGGGATTATAAGTTTGATCAGGATTTGGTCAAACTTGCCCAAACCAACCCGTCGGCCGTTCCCAGCTATGACCCGATGGATGCCATTCTCCAAACGGGCGCAACACAGCATTATCAATTGTCGGCCACCGGTGCGACGGAAAAGATTCGCTACCTGATTTCCGGCGGTTATTATGCCCAAAGCGGCATTATCAAGGCGACCGATTACAAGCGATATAATATGCGGGCCAGCGTGGATGTGGATGTGAGCAGGCATGTCACCATCGGGATGAATATCGTTCCTTCCCTTGTGGTTTCGCATGACATAGACAGCGAAGGCAAGGGAGGATCCGTGCATAATGTGCTGGGTTCGGTTCCGATTATTCCTCCCCGGCAAGGCTACTGGGGCGAATCGGAACTGTTCGGCGCATACAACCTGTCGTATGGAACTTACCAGACGCTTGCGCTGATTGAACATCTGGACGACGAGGTAAACCGCTTCCAGGGATTGGGCGACATATACGCCGAAATCACGTTTTTCCCCGGTCTGAAGTTTAAAACAAGTTTCGGCGCCACCTTCGTACAGAGGCGGAACGACCGTTTCATGGATAAAACCATTACCCGGGAAGCTGCGCCGCAGGGGAAATATACCAATCAGCAATACTTGAACTGTCTGAACGAAAATGTGCTGAGTTTTAACCGCACCTTTCAAAACAGACATGCAATCGGCGCGCTGGTTGGATTCACGGTACAGGATCAAAAGAACAAAAACAGTGAAATCGTCGGCACCAATTTTGCCAATGATTTGGTTCACACGCTGAATGCGGCAGGGACATGGACAGCCTCAACCACGATGAGCGAATGGACGCTGCTGTCGTATCTGGGACGTGTCAATTATACATTCGATGAAAAATATCTGTTTGGCGCCAGTTTGCGTTCGGACGGCAGTTCGCGCTTCGGTGAAAATACGAAATGGGGATTGTTTCCTTCCGTTTCGGCCGGCTGGCGGATGGACCGGGAGGAATTTATGAAATCCCTTGACGTCGTTGACCGGCTGAAACTCCGCGCCAGTTGGGGAAAAACCGGAAACAACAATATTCCGGACTACCGGGCGATTCCAACCATGGGAAATACGTTCTATTACTATGGAACGGATAAAATCAAAACAACGGGAATGTATATCGACCGGATTGCAAATCCCAACCTGGGATGGGAGAAGACCTCCGCAGCCGACATCGGTCTTGATATCGGACTGTGGTCAAACCGTCTGTCGCTGACCGTCGATTTTTATAACAATCAGACTTCAGACCTTTTGCTGGATGTGCCCATTCCGGCCATTACGGGCTTTACCACGGAATTGCAGAACATCGGGCAGGTGGAAAACAGGGGCTGGGAACTTGAAGCCTCAAGCGTCAACATTGACGGCGAGCTAAAATGGACGACTCATCTGAACCTGTCCTTTAACAAAAATACCGTCAAAAAATTGGGCAACAACAATGCGCCCATCTATTCGGGCGACTGGTTTGACATGGTGACCATCACTACGGTGGGAAAACCGATCGGTTCATTCTATGTTTACAAACAGTTGGGCGTTTACAAGGACCAGGCGGCCGTGGATGCCGATCCGGCCAGGCGTGCCGGAACCCGTCCCGGAGATGTGATTATTGAAGATTACAACAAAGACGGCAAACTGGATTCGGACGATCGACAGATTTTTGGCAGCAACATTCCGACACATACCTTTGGCATCACCAACCGGTTTTCTTTCAAAGGAATTGATTTCAGTTTTTTCCTGTCGGGAGTAGGTGGAAATCAAATCTTCAATACGTATGGACGTGAATTTAACCGGCCGTCCGATTCGCACAAAAACCATTATCCGCAATGGGCGAACCGGTGGCGTTCACCGGAAGAGCCGGGAGACGGCATGACGCCGAGGGCGACAGACCGCGTAACGGGTATGAGCAACGAATACACGCAGCGATGGATTTATGACGGTGCGTACGTCCGGCTGAAAAACATCACGCTGGGATACGCCCTTCCCTCCGGATGGCTTGAAAGCTGCGGGATTGCCGGCGTCCGGTGCTACCTTACGGCGGACAACGTATACATCTGGGACCATTACCCGGTGGGCTTCACTCCCGAAGTGGACCTGAATGACGGAGAGTCCATCAGGGCGGGGCGTGATTATTTTGCCTATCCGATGGCCCGAAATTTCATGTTTGGCATAAATGTTTCATTCTAAAATCAGATACAAATGAAAAGAAACGGTTTTCAGAGAATAACGGGTATCGTCGCCATCCTTTTTATGATGTCTTGCAGTGACGATTTTATCACCCTGACGCCCATATCGTCAACCAGCAGCGCCAACTTCTACAAGTCCCGGTCCGAGTTCGAAACGGCCATTACCGCCGTGTACCGCAACTGGGGAAGCCTGTTTTCCACGCGCATGACGGAATATACCGAATTCAGGGCGGATACGTATACGCATATCCAGTATAGCTATTACGAGATAAGCACCAATCACTTTACGACCAATACGACTTCCGGGCTTTGGAATGACCTGTACAAAATCATTACCAACGCCAACGTGATTCTGGATAAAATAGACGCCGTTGAGTTTGATGCGGCCATGAAAAACGGAATCAAGGCGGAAGCCCGGTTTTTCAGGGCGGAAGCCTATTTCCTGCTGGTTCGCTTTTTTGGAGCCGTCCCGCTGGTGGAACATGAAATTGATTCCAAACAGGCGCTGCAATTTTCCAGAGCGCCCCTGGAGGATATCCTGGCCCTGATTGAAGCGGATTATACTTTTGCAAAGGATCATGTGCAGCAGACGTTCGTACCGGACGCCACGCTCGGCCGGATACACAAGTGGGCGGTGGAAGGCCAGCTGGCACGGTTCTACGTCACCTTGAGCGGGAAGGTATATAACCGAAACCGCTGGGCGGATGCCAAACCGCTGCTGGAAGACATCCTGAACAACAGTCCTTTCAAATTTGCCGCAACCTTTCAGGAAGTGTTTGCAGACGACGGCAGCGGTGAAACGAATCCTGAAATCATCCTCTCGGTACTCTTTAAGGGAGGATCGGGTGAATTTGGAAACAGTTACAACCGGAACTTTAACGTGAAAACAAATGGGCTGGCTGATTTTGAACCGGGACTGCCGGACCTGTTCAAGCCGGGGGATGTTCGCAAAGACGCGAGTATTCAATTTGGCGCCATCGACCTGAACAACATTTATATCGACAAATGGGACAATGTCAAACTGGACTGGGGCAATTACAACCGTACCAGTGAAACGTCAAGCATGAATGCGTATGTATTCCGTTACACGGACGCCCAGTTGCTGTATGCCGAATTGCTGGCCGAAATGGCAGGGAATGTGCCGGATCAGGCGCTCGACCTTTTAAACCGGTCGCGGGTGCGTGCCGGACTAACGGCGTATACCCGGGCGGATATCCCGGCTGAAGACCTCTCCGGATTCCGGCTGGCCGTGGAAGAAGAACGGAGATGTGAATTGCTGTTTGAGTGCGTTCGCTGGTTCGATCTGGTTCGTACCGGTAGAGCCGTGGAAGTACTGAAAGGTATTGGAAAGGATGCGGATGAAACCTGGTTATTGTTTCCTGTTCCTCAGACAGAGATAGATAAAATGGGGAAAGACAGGTTGCCGCAGAATCCGGGTTATCCGGGATGACGATGGCCGAATCCCGAGTGCATTTATTCAACCGGTTAAAACAGAAAAAATGAGAGTAAAAGAGTTGCAGTATTTACAGACAGGAAAAACGAAACGGAAAAACGTATTTGTATGCAGTGTACTTGCCTTGTTTTCCGTTATCGGGCAGGCACAGGATTTTTCCACGCATGAAAACCGGAAGCAATGGCTTTTAAGGGAACTGGCACAGGTGGAAGTGCTGGAAAGCGGCAAGCACGGCATTCCGAAAGCGCTTGCCCGGTTGCACAACAATCCCCGCGATGCGGGTGCGGTGATGTATCTCACTCACGTGCTGGACAACCGGAATCAGTGCATGTTTGATTTTCCGGGCATAGCCTACGCGCTGTGCCGTTTTTGGGACAGTTTCAGTCCGGCGCAGCGCGACAAGTTCCGCCGTGACCTGGAACGGCTGGCGAAGGAGGACAAAAAGGACGGAGAAGGATTTTTGGGACACGGAACGGAGAATCATGCCACGATTATGTGGGCGGGCGGCTATCTCTTTGCCCAGCTTTTTCCCGATGCAAAATGGGCCAACGGGATGAACAGCCGACAATTGATGGCGGAATTGAAGGAACGCATGAGAAAAACCTTCAAAAACTATTACGACCACGGCTATACCGAATACCTCTCCACCACCTACGAGCTGGCGATGAACTATCCGGTTGAAATACTGCTGGAATTTGCCGAAGACCCCGAAATGAAAGCCATTGCCGAGGCGTTCATGCTCTACAAATGGTCGCTGATTTCCCTGAACGTGTTTGAAGGCACCACGCTGGCGCCCTACGGCCGGATGAACACGCAGCAGGACCACGCGCCGGACGAGCCTTACGTGGCGGGCACGTCATACTACAACTGGCTGCTGTTCGGCTGGGGGCCAGCTACATCCAGCGTCCGCTGCGCCCACTACCTCGCACCCGCTTCCGATGCAACGTTCAGTATCTATACGGCGCTCTCCGGCATCATCCCCGATGAG